>DASQXT010000366.1:0-4223 GCA_035639575.1 Geodermatophilus sp. | reverse complement strand
GGTCGAGCGCGAGCCGATCACCGACGCCAACATCGGCAACGCCATGGACGGCCCGGCGATCTCCGAGGAGGAGCACGAGGTCACCCTGCACGCCGAGCGTCCGGTGGTGGAGAAGGAGGCGGTGCCGGTCGAGCGGGTGCGCCTGGACAAGGAGACCGTCAGCGACCAGGAGCGGGTGTCGGCCGACGTCCGCAAGGAGGAGGTCGAGGTCGACGGCGGCACCGGGGTGACCGGCCGCACCGCCGGTGGGGACGACCGCAGCTTCACCCAGAAGGCCAAGGACGCCCTCGACCGCGACAACGACGGCCGCATCGGCCGCTGACCGCAGCAACACACGACGAGGCCCCGCCGACGCGATGCGCCGGCGGGGCCTCGTCGTGTACCGGGAGGGCCAGCTCCCCGTGGGGGTGACGCCCGGACGACCGTGCTCGACGCCGCCGGCGGTCGGCTGGCCCGCACCGTGGGTCCGGTGACCTGAGCCGCGCTCACCCGTCGGGGTGAGCACGGCCGGTCCTGGACGGCTCCGGACTGGATGCTGCGCGATCCGGTGCCGATGCAGGGGCGTGACCGTGTCCCTGCCCGAGCGCACCGACGTCGCGGCGTCCGAGTGGGACGCCCGGCTCACCGCCGTCTTCGCCGACCCCTCGCTGCTGCGGTTGGTGTACCAGCCGATCGTCGACCTGCAGCGCGGCACGGTCGCGGGCTACGAGACGCTGGCCCGCTTCGCGACGCCGGACGGCCGGCCCAGCGAGGCGACTCCGGACCGCTGGTTCGCCGCCGCGGACGCGGTCGGGCGCGGGGCCGAACTGGAGTCGATCGTCGTCCGCCAGGCGCTCGCGGTGCTGCCGACACTGCCGGCGGACTGCTTCCTGACCGTCAACGTCAGCCCGCACCTGCTCACCCAGCCCGAGCTGGCCGAGCCGCTGCTGGCCGTCGACGACCTGGCGCCGCTGGTGCTCGAGCTGACCGAGCACCACGCCGTCGGTGACCTGCGCCCGCTGATCGACCTGCGGGACCGGCTGCGGGCGAAGGGGGCGCTGCTCGCGCTGGACGACGCCGGGTCGGGCTACTCGGGGTTGCAGCAGATCACCCAGTTCCGACCGCAGTTGATCAAGCTGGACCGGGCGCTGGTCACAGGCGCGGACGGCGACGAGGTCAAGCTGGCCCTCGTCGAGATGCTCGGCGAGTTCGGCGGGCGGATCGACGCCTGGCTGCTGGCCGAGGGCATCGAGACGTGGGGCGAGCTGCAGGCGTTCCTGCGGCTGCGTGTGCCGCTCGGTCAGGGCTGGCTGCTGGGACGGCCGGGTCCGCCGTGGGTGCAGCTCGACCCCGAGGTGCGCGACCGGCTGCGGCGCCAGGCCGCGCAGGCCCTGCTGACCGAGCACGTGGTCGGGCTGGCCGAGCCGGTGGTGGTCGTGGAGGACGGCACCGCGCCGGACGGTGCGGTCGGCATCGAGGTCGACGAGTACGGCCACCCGCGCTGGCTGCTCATCCCCTTCCGCCGCGGTGAGGACCCGCCCGGTCACCGCCGGGCGCCGGTGAGCCTGCGCGTCCCCGCCTCCGCGGGGCTCAGCGAGGTCGCCCGGCGGATCGCCGCGCGGCCCGAGGAGAACCGGTTCGACCCGGTGGTGTGCGTGGACGCGCGGGGCGCCGCCCTCGGCATCGTCCGCGTGGAACGGCTGCTGCTGCAGCTCGCGGCGGCGCACGCGGGCTGATCGGCCCCCGACCCCCGACCCCCGTCGTCCGCCGGACGACGGTCTCTCCCCCACCCCGGAGGTATCCCCGTGAAGCAGTTCGCCTGTGGCGATGTCGTCCCCTCGTGCGGCCGCACGTTCACCGCGCCCACCGAGGACGACATCCTCGCTGCGGTCGCCGGCCATGCCCGTGACGACCACGGCCTCACCGACGTCCCGGCGAGCCTGGTGGAGCAGGTGCGCGCCGCGATCCGCACCGCCTGAGATCTACCGCTCCGACTGCACCGCCTGCGCGCCGAGGCCCCGACCCGTCTCCCGGGTCGGGGCCTCGCTGCGTCGAGCGTCCCGAAGCACCGGGCGGCGGCCGCCGGTCAGTAGGGCGGTGGTTCGGTGATGGCGGTCAGGCCGGAGGGTGTGGTGACGGTGAGGGTGCCGTCGGGGGTCATGGTGTGGGTCCAGCTGGGGGCCTGGTGCTTGCCGCGGTGGTCGGGGGTGCACAGGCCGGCCAGGTTGCCCGCGGCGGTGGGCCCGTCCGGCCAGGCGTGCACGTGGTCCAGCTCGCCATCTGCGGGCACGCGGCGGCGGCAGCCGGGAAACCGGCAGCGCCGGTCCCGGGCCCGGGTGAAGCGGTCCAGCGCGGCACTGGGGTCGTGCCCGACGCTCGGGCCGGGGGCGCCCAGGCCGGGGCGGCCGGTCAGGTCGTGCCCGCAGGCCAGCGGGCGCCGCCGGCACGCCGGGCGCCCGCAGTGCCCGGCCCGGCGCAGCCCGGGCAGGTCGGTGAGGGCCAGCAGCGCGCCGCTGACCGCGTCGGTGACCGCGATCCGCGGCCGGTCGGCCAGCCCACCCCCGGCCGTCGCCGTCAGCAGCGCGGCCAGCTGCTCCCGCTGGGTGTCCGCGGCCGCGGCCAGCGCGGCCAGCGCGTCGCCGGCGGCGCTGACCCGCCCGGCCGCACCGGCCTGCCACCTCGCCTCGTCGGCGGCGTCGGCCTTGCCCGCGGTGCGCACCCTCCGCTGCGCCGCACCGAGGGCCAGGCGGGCGGTGTGCACCGCGGCGCCGGCGTCCTGCACCGCGCGGTCGGCCGCCGCCCACCAGCCGGCACCAGGAGTGGCCGCGGACCTGGCGGCCGGCGGGGACGGGGCCTCGGCCTCGGGCTCGGGCTGAGCGCCGGGGCCGTGGTGGGGGCCGTGGGTGTCGAGCCACTCGCACGGGTCGTGCCACGGGCCGGCGTCCCACTCCCAGGGCTCGTCCCAGGGGTCGGTGTCCCACTCAACCGGGTCCGGCGGATGCCCCGGCGGCCAGCCCGGGTCACCGGCTGCGGGGGCGTCGCCGAAGCCGGCGCGCACCAGCTCCTCCAGCCACCGGTCGAAGTCCGCACCGCTCAGCTCCGCCACGGCCCGCTCGATCGGGCCGCCCTCGACGTCGACCGGCTCGCCGCGCGTGTCGTGGTCGACGGTGGGGTGTGGGGTGGTCGTGGTGCCGTCGGGCGATCCGGGCCGTTCCGCGACCGATCCGGGTCCTTCGGCGACGATGTCGTCGGCCGAGGTGTCAGCTGCATCGGCATCGTCGGTGGTGTCGGCGTCGGCGTCACCGGCCACGTCCGTCGGCGTGGGCGTCGGGTCCAGGCCGGCGAAGGCGCGGGCCAGCTGACGGGCCATCTCCGCCGGCACCGCTGCGCCGTCCACCTCCCCCAGCTGGTCCCCGCCCAGCGCGGTGTGCACCGAGGCCACGATGGTCAGCAGCGCCTGCACCGGCGGCAGCTCCCCCTCCCCGGGGCGCAGCACCAGGTCCAGCAGGCAGTCCACCAGCCGCTGCCCCCACGTGCGGATGTCCACCGGCTCGACCTCCAGGGCGTCCACGTACGCGCCCAGCGCCCGGTGGAACGCCTGCGCCTCCGGCGTGCTGCACACCACCGTGACCACCGACATCCCCGGCGTCCGGTCCGCCCGCACCGAGACGCCCCGCCGGGCCAGCGCCCGGGCCAGCTCCCGGGCCGCATCCCGGGCGTTGAGCCGGGCGACCACCCGGCGCACCCGATCGGCCAGCGCCGCCGGCGTGGTCACCCGCCGCCGGGCGGCCAGCCAGTCCAGCACGTCTTGCTCCACCGTCGCGCGCAGCGCGTCGTCGGCGATCGGCGCGACGTGCTCCAGCAGGCACCACAGGTGCCCCTGGTGCAGCCGCCCACCCTCCAGCGCCTCGAGCACCCGCGGCAGCCGGGACACCAGCGTCAGCGACCGCGCCAGCTCCGCCTCGGCGGCCTGGGTGGTGATGTCCAGCGCGATCGCCAGCTCCTGCGCGGCCCACTCGCTGACCGGACGCAGCACCTCCGCGCGCGCCGCCCACCGCTCCGCGGACATGGCGCCGCGCTCGCCCTGCGCCCGGTCGGCCGATGCCGGGCGGGTCGCGGCGAACGCCGCCACCGCCCGGGCCCGCAGCGCCGCCTGCCGGCTCATCTCCCGCGCCGCGGTCTGCACCGCCCCCAACGGGCCGGTCGCCCAGCCCACCGACGGTGCGGCAGCCCCGGTCACCGTG
>DASQXT010000365.1:0-5422 GCA_035639575.1 Geodermatophilus sp. | reverse complement strand
CGATGGTCCTCCGCGGTGCGCCCGCCTGCCGGGACGGCGTCAGCCGCGGCACGGCCACGCCGGTCCCTCGGTCGAGCGCCCGCTGCACGGCCCGGTCCCGCAGCGGTGCCAGGCCGCCGGAACGCCCGCCGTCTCGGACCGGTGGGTGTTCCTCGTCGGGCACCGCTGGATCGGGCCAGGACGGCGCGCTGCCCACCGATGAGAACCCGGGTCGGCCAGGGTCTCCCCGAGGACACCGACCGCCGGCCCGGCGGCGACCGCCGCGACCGGGCCGCAGGCCACACGGAGGAGCAGACATGGGCGCGATCAGGGTGCACGAGTTCACCACCGTCGACGGGGTCGTCGACGTCCCGGTGTGGACGATGGAGTACGGGTTCCCCGACGACCTGGCCGCCTCGATCGGGGCGCTCACCGCCCCGGCGAAGGGCATCCTGCTGGGCCGCACCACCTTCGAGATGTTCGCGCCGGCCTGGTCGACGCGGACGGTGGAGGACGACCCCGGCGCGCCCTTCTTCAACGACACCCCCAAGTACGTCGTGTCCTCGACGCTGACCGACGCCGAGTCGGTGTGGCGCAACTCCACCGCGGTCGGAAACTACGACGCCGGTCGGATCCGCGAGCTCACGGAGCAGGGCGACCTCTACGTCAGCGGCAGTGCCACCCTGGTGCGGGCCCTCCTGGCCGACGGTCTGGTCGACGAGCTGCACCTGTACGTCTACCCGCTCGCCGTCGGCAGCGGCATCCGGCTGTTCCCCGAGGGCAGCGTGCAGAAGATGGCACTGGTCGACGTGGAGCGCCTGAGCAACGGGGTGGCGCACCTGACCTACGGCCCGGCCGCGGCAGCCGCCTGACCACAGCCGGGTGAGCATCGCAGCGAGCTCTGCGAGCGAGGAGCGGAGCCCGGCGCGGGTGGGGGCACCTCCCGCTTGCGGGGGACAGGCCATGGGGACGGCCTGACCCCCGGGACGACGAGAGGCCCGGGTCCGACGGACCCGGGCCTCTCGTGCGGTGGGCGATACTGGGTTCGAACCAGTGACCTCTTCGGTGTGAACGAAGCGCTCTACCACTGAGCCAATCGCCCCTGCGGCAGCCATTCTGCCAGACGCTCAGTGCCAGAGTGGCACCCACCCCGGCACCCAGCCCGGAACGCCCATGACGTGCAGCACGACGACCAGGACGCCGTAGACGAAGGCCGCGGTCGCGAGTGCGACGGCGACGCGCACCCACGCCCGTTGCCGCCCCAGCCACTCGGTCCAGGCCCGGACGTGCCGGCGGGTGAAGTCCAGCAGTCGCTCGGCCCACGTGAACTCGGTGGCGAGCAGGAAGAGCCCGGCGATGACGGTGAGCCAGCCCGGCCCGGGCAGCGGGATGGTGACCAGCCCGAACGCCACGACGACGCCGCCGACCACGCCCACGACCAGGCGGTAGCCGTGGTCGAGGGGACGCCGGGCGGCCAGCCGCCGCCGCCAGTGCGCGGCCGCGACCCGCTCCCGTAGGCCGCGGTGGGGGTCCCCGGCCGCGTGGGCTCGCCGCGCGCCGGGCCCCGGGGCTGCCGGCTGCCCGGCGCCGGAGGGCGCCACCGTCTCCGGACCGCTCAGCTGGGCACCTCCCCCGACGCCACGATGTCGCTGGGCTCCGGCGGAGCCGAGCGCCCGGGCTCGAGGCTCACCGCGTAGCCGGTGTAGGCGTCCAGCCCGGACGGTGCCGAGCCTACGGTCCGCAGGGCCGGTTGCGACGACGTGACGTCGAAGGTGCCCAGCGGCGCGGGCGACCCACCGCTGAGGCCCCACACCACGTACGTCTGGTCCCGGACGTCGTTGGGCCGCAGTCCCTGGGTGACCACCTGCACCTGCCCCTCGCGGGCCACGACGGTGGCGAGCGTCGCGCCGTCGGCGGTCAGTGGCGCGATCGTGGCCCGGCCCGGCGTCAGCAGCGCGTCGACCAGCTGGGCCTGCTCGGCGGCGGCGGCCCGGGCCTCCTCGCGAGCCGAGCTGAGCACCACGTTCCACGTCCCCAGCGCGAGGATCGCCGCGACCGCGGCCGCCACCAGGGCGTTGGGCAGCACCCGGCGCCAGCTGGACCGCGGGTCCACCGCGGGGACGGGGAACGGTGCCCGGTGCGCACCCGTCGCCGGGGGCTCGAACCGGTACACGGGAGCCGGGCGGTCGGGGACCGAGGGCGGGACCGGCGGCGTCCGCTCGTCCTCCCGCGCCGGGCGGGACAGCTGCTCGGTCTCCTCCACCGCGGCGCGCAACCGCTCGCGCAGCCGCTCCGGAGGGGCGACCGGGGGCAGGTCGCCGGCCAGGGCGCCCATGACGTCGGCGGTCTCGCCCACCGTCTGCCGGCACCGCGGGCAGGTCGGCAGGTGGGCGGCGAACAGCTCCTCGTCCTCGGGCTCGAGGGCGTGCAGCGCCCAGCCGACGGCGAGCTCGTCGAAGGCCTCGTGCTCCCCGCGGCGGGGGTCCCGGGGACCGGTCACCGGCTCGTCCCGTCGGCCGGCGCGGACTCCCCGAGGGCGCCGCCCGGCGCGACGCCCGCGCCGCCGAGCTCCTCGCGGAGCCGGCGCATCCCGGCGAGCATCCGGGTCTTGACCGTGCCCAGCGGCGTGCTGGTCAAGGCCGCGACCTCCCGCTGTGTGTAACCGCCGTAGTAGGCCAGGGTCAGCGCCTCCCGCTGGGGAACCGGCAGGGCGCCCAGCGCGTCCCGCACCTGCTCGGACACCACGCGGCTCCACGCCTCGTCCTCGACGTCGCGGGCCGACGTCGGCGCCGACAGGGCCAGGTCGTCCTCGGCCCGGGTCTGCCGGCGGCGGTGGGACTCCTCCCGGCGGACGGCGTCGACGGCCTTGTGGTGGACCATCGCCAGCAGCCAGGAGGAGAAGGAGCCCCGCGCGGCGTCGAAGGCCACCGGATCGCGCCAGACCGTGAGGAAGACGTCCTGCACCACGTCCTCGGCCAGGACGTCGTCGCCGAGGATGCGGCGCGCGAGCGCGAAGGCCGGCCGGCTGTACCTGTCGTAGAGCTCGTCCACGGCGCTCCGGTCGCCCGCGCACATGCGCACGAGGAGGTCGGCGCCTGCGGGGCCGTCCCCGACACGCCGTCCCGAACTGCTCACGAGCTCCATGGTCACACGCGGTCTTCGCGACAGGCGGGCGACGCGGTTCAGGCGTGCCCCGAGCGGGCACACAGAGGAGCGACACGCGCGGAGATCGTTCCGGGCGTCACCTCGGTCAGGGAAGGTCGTTGTTCCAGACATGATCAACCGTGCCACGCCTGGGTACACGTGCCCCACGACGCTGCACCTCGTCGGCCCGCAGTCCTGGACCGAGGTCCCGGCGTTGCTCAGCTACGAGGTGAGCGACCCGTTCGCCGTGCGGATCACCTTCGGTGACGGCGCGGAGGAGGACGGCATCTCCTGGCTCGTGGGCCGCGACCTGCTGCAGGTCGGCCTCGACCGGCCGGCGGGCGAGGGCGACGTGCGGCTGTGGCCGTCCCGGACGTCGGGCGACGTCCTCTTCCTGCACCTGCGCGCCCCCTCGGGCGAGGCGCTGTTCGAGGT
Organism: Geodermatophilus sp.; assembly: GCA_035639575.1. Classification (GTDB taxonomy): domain Bacteria; phylum Actinomycetota; class Actinomycetes; order Mycobacteriales; family Geodermatophilaceae; genus Geodermatophilus. Next base: position 1,864 of record DASQXT010000365.1, on the reverse strand, counting down.
GTCCCGCGGCACGGTCGCCGGCTTCCTCCAGCTGACCGCGGGCGTCGTCCCCTTCGGCGAGGAGTCCTCGGTGCTCGAGGTGGACAGCGAACTGGCCGCCCTGCTGTCCAACGGCGGAGCCGACCCGACGGGTCGGTGACCCCCCGGGGGGCCCCTGCGAACCCGGCTCCGACGGTCGGGTATGGTTCTCCCTGCACGACAGCAACACAGCAACGCGGACGTGGCTCAGTTGGTAGAGCATCACCTTGCCAAGGTGAGGGTCGCGGGTTCGAATCCCGTCGTCCGCTCGGAACCTCGGGCGCTGGTCGTCAGATCGGCGCCCGCGTGCGGTGGAGTGGCCGAGAGGCGAGGCAACGGCCTGCAAAGCCGTCTACACGGGTTCAAATCCCGTCTCCACCTCGGCCTCCGCCGAGATCGGTGGAGCGGACCGGCCGCAGGCCGGATCGGGCGATTGGCTCAGTGGTAGAGCGCTACCTTGACACGGTAGAGGTCACTGGTTCGAACCCAGTATCGCCCACAGCACGAGAGGCCCGGGTCCGGCGGACCCGGGCCTCTCCGTTCCCGGGGGCCGGTGATCAGCCGGCCGTGACGTCCACCACGGACCCGCTCACGCCGGCGCGGGCCGCACACCGGGTCCCGTGTCCCGCCGGCAGCGTGCCGCGTCAGCCGAGGGCGGGGGTCACCCGCTCGGCCCAGAAGCGCTCGACCTGCGTCTCCAGGTCCTCGACGGTGCCGCTGTTGTCGAGCACGACGTCGGCCACCGCGCGCCGCTGCTCGTCGGTGGCCTGCGCGGCGATCCGGGCGCGGGCGTCCTCCTCGGACAGTCCCCGGCCGACCAGCCGCCGCACCCGAGTGTCCAGGTCGGCCTCGACCACGAGCACCAGGTCGTAGGAGCTCGCCTGGCCGGTCTCCACGAGCAGCGGCACGTCCTGTACCACCACGGCGTCCGGGGGCGCCGCGGCGACCAGCTCGGCGGCGCGGGCCCGCACCAGCGGGTGCACGATGCCGTCGAGCCGGCGACGGGCGTCCGGGTCGGCGAACACCACGGCGGCGAGGGCCGGGCGGTCCAGGGCGCCCGCCGGGGTCAGCACCCCGCGCCCGAACGCCGCGACGACGGCCTCCAGGCCCGGTGTCCCCGGCTCGACGACCTCGCGGGCGATCCGGTCGGCGTCGACGATGCGCGCGCCCCGGGCGGCGAGCAGGCCGGCCACCGTGCTCTTGCCCGATCCGATCCCGCCGGTCAGCCCGATCCGCAGCACGCACGGACAGTAGCCAGCTACGGGGGAACGGTCACAGAGGGGTAACACCCGCCCGCCCCGCCCGGCGCGTCGCTCCAGTCACACGTGCCCCATGGGCAACTCTCTGCTCGGCGATCTTCCCCGCCCAGAGAGGCAGAACCGACCATGTCCCGTTCCGCGCACGCCGCCCCCTCGTCGACCCCCGCCGCCGTCCGTCGCGGCCCCGGTCGGCACCGGCTCGACCGCCCCGCGGGCGTGCGCTGCACGGACCTGCCGATGGTCCGCGAGCGGCTGGAGCGCAACGGTGCCGCCGGCCCGCGCAACGCCTTCCTGCGCTGGCTGTCGGCGACCGCGCCGGCGGGCCGGCACACCTGGCAGTTCCTCGCCAACTCCGGCGGCCGCCCGCGCACCGCGTTCGCGATCATCCTCAGCCTCTGAAGGAGGACCCCGTCCCTCCACGGGGATGGGAGGGACGACCGAGGCCCGGGACCCCGCGGGGTCCCGGGCCTCGGCCTCAGGTGGTGCTGCTCAGCCGCGCTGAGCGGGGATCACTCGCCGCCGGCGAGCTTGGCCCGCAGCGCCGCGAGCGCCTCGTCGCTGGCGAGGGTCCCGCCGGAGGTGTCCCC
>DASQXT010000364.1:0-2733 GCA_035639575.1 Geodermatophilus sp. | reverse complement strand
ACCGGCCATGATCGCCTCGAACAGCGCCTCGTCGTCGCTGTAGCTCGTCAGCATGACGACCTTGAGCTGCGGCATCCGCGACCGCAGCTCACGGCAGACCGAGACGCCGTCCCCGTCGGGCAGCCGGACGTCGAGGATGGCGACGTCCGGCTTCAGCGCGGGCACCCGGGCGAGGGCCTCCGCAGCGTTCTTGGCCTCCCCGACGACGGTGATGCCGCCGTCGGCCTCCAGGAGGTCGGCCACCCCGCGGCGGACGATCTCGTGGTCGTCCAGCAGGAAGACCCTGACCACGCCGGTCCCCTCGGTCACCAGCACCCACTCCCTCGCGTCCCCGCAGCCGCGCCTCCGTCGGCACGCCGCCGCGAGGCCGTCGCGACAGGCTAGGCACAGCACCAGGTCCAGGAGGCAGGGCCCGAGGTCCCTGCCCGCCAGGGACCCGGGTCCCCCTGTGCCGCCCCCGGCCGGGCCGCGGGCCCGGTCCGGTTGTGCCGGGAGTCGCCACGGCGGCATCGTGAGCAGGTGGTCGATGGGCGCCGTGCTCGCGACCGGAGGTGGGAGGCGGGGGCGACGATGACCGACTCGGGGAACCGAGGGACGGATGCGACCCGGACGGAGATCCCCGCCGACGAGTGCTACCGGCTCCTCCGGACCCAACAGGTCGGCCGGTTGGGGGTGAACGCCGAGCACTACCCGCTGATCTTCCCGGTCAACTACGGCATGGACGGCGACATCATCGTCATCCGGACGTCACCGGGGACCAAGCTGAGCGCTGCACAGCACGCCAACGTGACCTTCGAGGTGGACGAGATCGACCAGTCCGCGCGCAGCGGGTGGAGCGTGCTCGTCCGTGGCCTCGCCGAGGAGGTCACCGAGGCCCACGGCTCCGAGCTGGTACGGCGAACCCACGACGTCGGCGTCAACCCCTGGGCGCCGGGCGAGCACGGCCACTGGCTGCGGCTCATCCCCCACCTCGTCACGGGGCGACGGATCGTGCCCGGAGAACTGCCGCCGGCCGTCGACCCACGCGCTTACCTCTGAGTCGCTCGGGGCAGCCGGCGTCGCCGGTCGCGGTGGGTCACCGCTCGTTCCCCGGGGTCGTGCCGACCTGCGGTGCGTCCGCTGGTGCCGGCCGCGGCGACGGCGGCGGGACGACCGGTCCGGGCGGTGCGGCGTACTGCGGGTACACCGGTCCGGCCGAACCCGAGCGGGCCCGGTGCACGCCCAGCGCCACCAGCAGGGCCCCGACGACGGCCAGCACCCCGCCGAGGACGAGCAGACCCGCCCACAGCCACGGGAGCGCCAGGCCGACCACCTGGGCTACCAGGGACCGGTCGAAGTCGCCGGACGAGGGGCTCCGCATGGTGGACCCGCAGGCGCGGCACGGTCCGTGGTCGGGGGTGCGATGCCGGTGCTCAGCCGACGAGCCTGCGGCTGCCGGCACGGCCCGGTCAGAGCCGGAGGTGCCGCGGAGACGGGATGGGCGGCCCGCATGGAGCGGACGACGGTTCAGCCGAGCACCGACTCCAGCGTGGTGGCCGCCAGCAGCCGGGCCCACCATGGCCGTCGCGGGAGGGGGCCCACGACGGCCGGACGGGTACGACGCCAGGCACGCCGAGCCGGGCGGACGGCCATGGCGCCGCCCTTCATGCTGACCCAGCCACCGGGACCCATCGTGACGACGGCCTTGGCCGCGCTGGGACGCGCGGCCAACTGACGGGCGATCACGATCCCGCCCACCACCAGTTCCGCCGTGGTGACCACCTTGGTGACGTCGACGAGGGGGTGCCACCGCACCCGGCCGTCGCGGAGCACGAAGGCGCCCATGGGACGGCCGCCGGACATCTCCGCGTCGAAGCCGCGACCGTCCGCCCCGGCGCCGCAGGTCGCGGTGTGACTCCTGGCGGCCGTCGCGGTGATCACGCTCGTCCCGTCCCGCTCGTACGGCGGGGCGAAGGCGAGGAACTCGCGCTCGTGGCGGTCAGGGGCGGGACGGGGCACGGCCATGGGATCTCCAGGGGTCAGGCGGTCCCGCCACGCTGGCACGGCATCGGGATGGCCCGGACGGGCCGGAGGTCCCGACCGCAGACGTCCTTCGACCGGTGCGGGCTCCGCATCCACTCTCCACGATCGGCCGCGGGCCACGATCGGCCGAGCGGCGACAGGGAGGGACGAGCGGGAGGAGGACCCACGCGGCGGAAGACCTCGAGACCTCGACCGTCGTCGCCTCCGTGACGGCGGCGGAGCACATCGAGCTCGTGGCGACGACCGCGCTCGACCCGCCGCCCGAGGCGATCGACGGACCTCCGTCCTCCCGTCCGGGACCCACTGCCCCTGTGCCCGGCCGCACCGCAGGTCGAGGCTCCTCGCGTACCCACGACCAGGAGCTCCCATGGACCACGTCGCCGATGCCCCACCCCCGCGTCCTCCCCGTGCGGAGGCCCGGGCCGTCGCGCTCGAGGCCGCCGTCGACCGGGCGGTGCTCGCTCCCTCGGTGCACAACACCCAGCCGTGGAGCTTCGTCCTGAGCCCGGACCGCGTCGAGGTGCGCGCCGACCGTCGCCGGCAGCTCACCGTCCTCGACCCGCTCGGCCGGGAGTTGGTGCACAGCGTCGGGGCGGCGCTGTTCACCCTCCGCGTGGCCTTGTCGGCGCGCGGGTGGGCCCTCGCCGTGGACCGCCTCCCGCGGCCCGACGACCCGGACCTGCTGGCGGTGGTGCACGCCGTGGCCGGTGC
>DASQXT010000363.1:0-5423 GCA_035639575.1 Geodermatophilus sp. | reverse complement strand
CCTGAGACCCGTGCCCGCCAGCGTCCCGGTCGCCCGGCACCTCGTGCTGGACCTGCTGGGGGCCTGGAGGGCGCCGCACGACGCCGGCGACGCCGCGCTGCTGGTCACCGAGCTCGTCGCGAACGTGGTCGACCACGTCGCCGGCGAGGCGTCGTTCACCGTCGAGCTCTCGATGTCCGAGGACTGGCTGCGCATCTCGGTCGCCGATGGTTCCGCGCTCGGGCCGGTCGTCCGGGAGTTCGAGGCCGCTGCTCCGCGGGGACGGGGGATGCGACTGGTGGAGGGCATCGCCGACCGCTGGGGCGTCGAGGACGGCACCGACGGCAAGCGGGTGTGGTTCGAGCTCGCACCTCGAGGGGGCCCGGAGGGCGGGCGCCGTGGCCCCGGGTTTGCCGACGGCGGCTCCCGGGGACGGTCGAGGGGACCCATCCACCCAGGAGGAGACGGCATGAGCGAGCCGGACGGCAAGACCTACAGCGCGGGCGAGGGGCTCTCCGACGAGGAGATGGTGCAGACCGTCGCCGAGCAGACCGACAGCATCTCCGAGCACGCCGACGTGGCGGGCAAGGACTGGGACGGCGACGCCAGCAAGGCGCCCGACCCCAACGCCGACCCCGCCGGCTGAGCGCTGGAACGGCCCCCCTGCAGGGTCCCGCCGCGAGCGTGCGAGTGGCGGGGGGCAGGGGGGTCCTCTTTCACACCGGGCTGGCCGCCCGCGGTTGCTCCCCGGTGCTGAGGACCTCCTCGCGCGCGGCGCCCCAGCCGGCCCACGTCATCGGCACCAGGCAGGCGGCGAGCAGCAGCACCGGGACGGTCCAGCCCCCGGTGAGGTCGTAGAGCCAGCCCAGCACCAGCGGGCCGAGGGCCGCCAGCAGGTAGCCCACGCACTGGGCCACCCCGCCGAGGCGGGCCGCGGTCAGCGGGCTCGGGCTGCGCAGCACGATGAGGGTGAGCGCCAGGGCGAAGCCGCTGCCCTGGGCCAGACCGAAGGCGGCCACCCAGACCAGCGTGCCGTGCCCTGGCACGAGCAGCAGCCCCCCGAGGCCGACGACGTAGGTGGCGAGGACGGCGAGCACGAGGGGGCGCTGGCCGCGCATCCGCCCGGCCTGCGCCGGCGCCACGAGCGCGCCCACGGCGCCGACGACGTTGCTCAGCCCGAGCAGCAGGCCGCCCTCGGACACCGGCACCCCGGCGTCGGCCAGCAGCGTCGGCAGCCAGGCGCCGATCGAGTAGAACTGCACGCTCTGCAGGCCGATGAACAGCGTCACCCGGCGCGCCAGCGGCTGGCGCAGCAGCGCCCAGGACCCGCCGTCGGGGACGGCGTCCCGCGCCGCCCGGTGCGCGCGGCCGGTGCCGGCGACCGGCAGCCACAGCGCCAGGGCGGCCAGTGCGAGCGCCAGCCAGCTGGCCAGGCCGCCGCGCCACCCCCAGCCCACGGCCGCGGCGAACGGGACGGTGGCCGCGGCGCCGACGGCCGCCCCGACGTTGAGCGATGCGGAGTACAGCCCCATCACCAGGCCCGGCCGGGCCGCCTCGCGCTTGACGTAGGCGGGCATGAGCACGTTCGCGACGGCAATCGCCGCACCCACCAGCAGGCTGCCGGCGTAGAGCAGGGCCACGGGCGCGAGCAGCCGCAGCGCGATGCCCGCGGCCAGCACCAGCAGCGACGCCGCGACGGCGAGCTCGAGGCCCATCCGCCGGGCGGCGCGCGGCGCCAGCGGGGCGAAGGCGCCGAAGCAGAGCACCGGCAGCGTGGTGAGCAGCCCGGCCATCGCGGGGGACAGGCCGGTGTCGGCCCGCAGGTCCCCCAGCAGCGGGGCCACGGCGACGACGGCCGGCCGCTGGTTCAGTGCGACGGCGACGACGGCGGCGACGAACAGCAGCGCGGTCCAGCGGGAGCGCGTCGTCCCCTGGCCGTCCATCCTGGTCAGCTCACCACACGCGGGACGGCCGGAGGACCCGGCACCGGTGGTCCAGCAGGAGGATGGGGTGGCGGACGGGCGCTCGATCGTCGATAGTGTCCGCGGTCACCCCACCGCACGGAAGGTGAGCGCATGAGCATCCTCGGTACGCGGGTGGTCCGCACCGAAGACCCGCTGTTCCTGACCCGTGGTGCCACCTACACCGACGACCTGGCCGACGACCGGCTCACGGGGGCGCTGCACGCGACCTTCGTGCGGTCCACCGTCGCCCACGGTCGGTTGCTGTCGGTCGACACCTCCGCCGCCCTCGAGGCGCCGGGTGTGGTCGCCGTGGTCACGGCCGAGGACCTCGCCGAGCTCGTCCCGATCCCCCCGCCCTTCCCGTTCGTCAACCGCGCGATGACCCGGCCGTGGCTGGCGTCGGACCGCGTCCGGTTCGTCGGCGACCCCATCGCCGTCGTCCTCACCGAGGAGCGGTACCAGGGCGAGGACGCCGCCGAGATGGTCGCCGTCGACGTCGACCCGCTGCCCGCGGTGGTCGGCACCGCCGCGGCGGCCTCCGACGAGGTGCTGCTGTTCCCCGAGGCGGGCACCAACGTCATGGCCTCGTTCGGCGAGCCCGCGCCGGCCGACTTCTTCGACGGCTGCGAGGTCGTCGTCACCCAGTCGATGGTCAACCAGCGAGTGGCGCCGGTGCCGCTGGAGAGCCGGGCCGCGGCCGCCGCCTGGGGCGAGGACGGCCGGGTCACCGTCTGGTGCACCAACCAGGGCGCCCAGCAGGCCAGGGGGCAGTTCGGGGACTGGCTCAAGATGGACCCCGACCTGATCCACCTGATCACCCCCGACGTCGGCGGCGGCTTCGGCGCCAAGATCGGCGCCGACCCCGAGTACGCCCTGATCGCCTGGCTGGCCCGGCACGTCGGCCGGCCGGTGCGCTGGGCGGAGAACCGGTCGGAGAACCTGATCGGCATGCTGCACGGCCGGGCCCAGGACCAGGTGGTCACCATCGGGGGACGCCGGGACGGGACGATCGAGGCCTACAGCCTCGTGGTGGACCAGGACTGCGGCTCCTACCCCCGGATCGGCACCGTGCTGCCCACCCTGACCATGTTGATGGCCCCCGGGGTCTACGGCTTCCCGCGGGTGCACGCCCAGGCGCGCGCCCTGGCCACCACGACGACGTCCATCGGTGCCTACCGCGGCGCGGGCCGTCCGGAGGCGACCGCGGCCCTGGAGCGGGCGATCGACCTCTTCGCCGCCGAGATCGGCATGGACCCGGCCGAGGTGCGCCGGAAGAACCTGCTGCCGGCGTTCAACGAGCCGCACACGACACCGATGGGCGCCACCTACGACAACGGCGACTACACCGCGGCCCTGGACAAGGCGCTCGAGGCCGCGGGCTATGCCGAGCTGCGGGCCGAGCAGGCCCGGCGCCGCGAGCGGGGCGACGTGCGGCAGCTCGGCATCGGGATGTCGGTGTACGTCGAGATCACCGGGGCCGACAACGGCGCCGGCACCGGGGAGGCCGCCTCGCTCGAGGTCCACCCGGACGGCACGGCGACGGTGCTCACCGGCACCTCCCCGCACGGCCAGGGGCACGCCACCGCGTGGGCGATGATCGCCAGCGACCAGCTCGGCATCCCGGTGGAGAAGATCACCGTCGTGCACGGCGACACCGACCGGGTCCCGGAGGGCGGCGGCACGATGGGGTCGCGCAGCCTGCAGCAGGGCGGCGCGGCGGTGCACCAGGCGGCCGGCGAGCTCGTCGAGCTGGCCAGGCAGCGGGCCGCGGAGAAGCTGGAGGTCGACCCCGAGGACCTGGTCGTCGACCTCGGTCTGGCCGGCCTCGCCGTCCGCGGGACGCCGGGGACCGGGGTCTCGTTCGCCGAGCTGGCCGCCGACGAGCAGCTCCTGGTGCAGACCCGGTTCACCGCCGCGGCGCCGACGTTCCCCTTCGGCGCCCACGTGGTGGTCGCGGAGGTGGACGTCGAGTCGGGCAAGGCCCAGGTGACCCGGCTGATCGCGGTCGACGACGCCGGCACGATCCTCAACCCGCTGCTGGCCGAGGGGCAGCGGCACGGCGGCTACGCCCAGGGCGTGGCGCAGGCGCTGCTGGAGGAGGTCCTCTACGACGAGGACGGCAACCCGACCACCTCGACGCTGGCCGACTACCCGTTCATCTCCGCCACCGAGCTGCCCAGCTTCGAGCTGGTCGAGATGGCCACGCCGACCCCGATGAACGCGCTCGGTGCGAAGGGCATCGGCGAGGCGGGGACGATCGGCGCCACCCCGGCCGTGCAGAACGCGGTCATCGACGCCGTGGCCCACCTCGGCGTCCGGCACATCGACATGCCGACCACCCCGATGCGCGTGTTCCGGGCCATCCAGCAGGCCCAGGGAGGCAACTGATGCAGGTCTCGATCACCGTCAACGGACAGCAGCGCACCGACGAGGTGGAACCCCGGCTGCTGCTGGCGCACTACCTGCGTGAGGTCTGCGGGCTCAAGGCGACCAACCTCGGCTGCGACACCACCTCGTGCGGCGCGTGCACCGTCATCGTGGACGGGCTGTCGGTGAAGTCGTGCACGGTCCTGGCGGCCCAGACCGACGGCGCGCAGGTGACCACGCTCGAGGGCCTGGCCGGTCCCGACGGCGAGATGCACCCGGTGCAGAAGGCCTTCCGCGAGGAGCACGGCCTGCAGTGCGGGTTCTGCACCCCGGGCATGGTCATGGCCGCCGTCGGCGTCCTGGCCGACAACCCCGACCCCACCGACCGCGAGATCCGCGAGGGGCTGGAGGGCAACCTCTGCCGCTGCACCGGCTACCACAACATCGTCCGGGCGGTCCGGAGCGCGGCGGAGGCGGGTCCCGCCGCCGGTCAGGTCCCGCAGGCGCAGGAGGTGGCCCGGTGATACCCGGGGCGTTCGAGTACGTGCGGCCGACATCGGTCGAGGAGGCGGTCGCCGCACTCGTCGAGCACGGGGACGACGCCAAGGTCCTCGCCGGCGGGCACTCGCTGCTGCCGCTGATGAAGCTGCGCCTGGCCATGCCGGCCGTGCTGATCGACATCAGCCGCATCCCGGACCTGTCCTACGTGCGCGTCGAGGGCGACGAGGTCGCCATCGGCGCGGGCACCCGGCACCACGAGCTGGAGAAGGACGCCGTCGCCGCGGCCGAGGTGCCGATCCTGCCCTACGTCGCCAGCCAGGTCGGCGACCCGCAGGTGCGCCACCGCGGCACGATCGGCGGCACGGTCGCGCACAGCGACCCGGCCTCCGACCTGCCCACCGCGCTGCTGGCGCTGGGCGGCACCGTCGTCGTCCAGGGCCCGAACGGTCGGCGCTCGATCCCGCTGACGGAGTTCTGGCTCGGGTTCTTCGAGACCGCGCTGGCCGAGGACGAGCTGATCGTCGAGATCCGCGTGCCACGCACCGGGTCGGCCGGCTGGGCGTACGAGAAGTTCACCCGCCGGGCCAACGACTGGCCGATCGTCGCCGCGGC
>DASQXT010000362.1:0-10304 GCA_035639575.1 Geodermatophilus sp. | reverse complement strand
ACGCCCACGTCGTGCGCGACCCCGGCGAGCGCGGCCAGGTCGCTGACCGTGCCGATCTCGTTGTTGGCCCACATGACGCTGGCCAGGGCGACGTCCTCACCGGTGCCGAGCGCCGCCCGCAGCGCCTCGGGGGCGATCCGGCCGGTCGGCTCGACGGGCAGCCAGGTGACGTCGGCGCCGTCGTGCTTGGCCAGCCACTCGACGCTGTCGAGCACCGCGTGGTGCTCCGCGGGGCTGACCACGATGCGCCGGCGGCGGGAGTCGGCGTCGCGCCGGGCCCAGAACAGGCCCTTGACGGCGAGGTTGTCGCTCTCGGTGCCGCCGCCGGTGAACAGCACCTCCGACGGGCGCGCGCCGAGCGCCTCGGCCAGCCGCTCGCGCGACTGCTCGGCGACCCGGCGCGCGGCGCGGCCGCTGGCGTGCAGCGAGGAGGCGTTGCCCACGCGGCCCAGCTGCTCGGTCATCGCGGCCAGCACCGCGGGCAGCATCGGCGTGGTCGCCGCGTGGTCCAGGTAGACCGCCTCGGAGCTGCTCATGACGCCGCCAGGGTAGTCCCGGCGCCGCGGACCGCCTCCCGCGGCGGAGCAGCCGCCCGCCCGGCCAGCCGCGCGCCCAGCAGCGCGAGGGCGGTGCAGACGGCGATGGACGCCACCACGGCCGCGGGCAGGCCGAGCAGCCCCTGCGTGGCCGCCGCGACGAGGACGCCGGCCAGCCCGATGGACAGCGCCGACAGGGTGACGTCGGCGATCTGCAACGCGGCCGAGTCCGCGCCCCTGCGGTGCTCCGGTGACTGCTCGAGCAGCAGGACGCCGACGCTGGGCATGCCGAAGCCCATGCCCAGGCCGGCGAGCGCCCAGGTCAGGTAGGCCGGCCAGCCGCCCAGCGCGGGGACCACGGCCAGCACGGTCGCGGCCAGGCCCGCGGCGAGCAGCACGAAGCCGAGGCGCAGCAGCCGCTCCCGCGGCACCTGCGGGAAGCGGCCCTGCAGCTGCGAGGCCAGCGCCCAGCCGACCGCGCCGGCGGTGAGCGGGAGTCCCGCGGCGGTGGGGCTGTAGCCGTGCACGGTGGTCAGCAGCAGCGGGATCAGCGCGTCCATGCCGAAGAAGGCGCCGGCCAGGAGCCCACGGGAGGCGACCACCGCCGGCAGCCCCGGTGCGACGCGGGCGGTCCCGCGCGGCAGCAGGGGTCGCAGGCCGGCGAGCAGGGCGCCCGCGCCGGCGACGGCGACGGGCACCGCCAGCAGGTCCAGGCGCTGGCCGGCGTACTGCAGCGCCGCGATGCCGACACCGGCGAGCACCGCCCACCACCGGCGCGCCCTCGCCGGGGGTGGCGGGGAGTCCGGCGCGGTCAGCGACCGGCCGGCCGAGAGCACCAGCACGGCGCCGAGGACGATCAGCGGCAGCAGGCCGAGGAAGACCAGCCGCCAGCTGGCGTGCGTGGTGACCAGCCCGGCCACCACGGGTCCCACCAGGGCCGGGAGCACCCACGCCGCGGAGATGGCGCCGAACAGGCGGGGCCGCAGCGAGGAGTCGTAGGCCTGGCCCGCGATGACGTACAGCAGGACCACCATGACGCCGGCGCCGAGCCCCTGCAGGGCCCGGCCGGCGACGAAGACCGCCATGCTCCCGGCCAGCCCGGCGACCAGCAGCCCCGCCGCGAAGGCCGCGACGCCCCACGGCAGCGCGACGCGGGGGCCGCGGCGGTCACCGGCGTCCCCGCCGGCGACCATGCCCACGACCGAGGCCACGAGGAAGGCGCTGAACGGCCAGCCGTACCAGGCCAGCCCGTCGAGCTCGGCGACCGCGGTGGGCATCGCCGTCCCGACGGCCATGGCCTCGAACGCGATGAAGGTGACGAGCATGAGCAGGCCCGCCGTCGTCCGCCGGTGCGCCTGGTCGAGGATCCCCGGCACCGTGCTCGCGTCCACCTCTCCGCCAACCCGGACGGGGCCCGGACACTTCCCGCCGTACAGACGTCGAGCGCCGGTCCCCCACGGGGACCGGCGCTCGACGTGGCGACGTGCGGGCGGCCCCGTCCAGAGGCTCACCGCGAGCTTGCGAGCGGTGAGGAGGACGGGGTCCTTTACTTGCGGGCGTTGATGGCCTCGGTGGCCTGCGGGACGACGGTGTTCAGGTCGCCCACGACGCCGAAGTCGGCCAGCTCGAAGATCGGCGCCTCGGGGTCCTTGTTGACCGCCACGATCGTCTTGCTGGTCTGCATGCCGGCCCGGTGCTGGATCGCCCCGGAGATGCCGACGGCGATGTAGAGCTGCGGGGACACGGTCTTGCCGGTCTGCCCCACCTGGAAGGTGTGCGGGTAGTAGCCGGAGTCGACCGCGGCACGCGAGGCGCCCACCGCCGCGCCGAGGGAGTCCGCGAGCGCCTCGATGATGGAGAAGTTCTCCGCCGAGGCCACGCCGCGACCGCCGGAGACGACGATCGAAGCCTCGGTCAGCTCCGGGCGGGAGGACTTCTGCTCCACGACCCGGTCGACGACGCGGGTGGCCCGGGCGGCGTCGGAGAGCTGCACCGCCACCTGCTCCTCCTCGGCCGCACCCGGCGCCGGCTCGGGGGTGACCGAGTTGCCGCGCACCGTGTAGATCGGGGTGCCGACGGTGACCTTGGAGTGCACGATCGTCGCCCCGGCGAAGGCGACCTGGGTCGCGGTGCCGTCGGGAGCGATCTCGACCACGTCGGTGAGGAAGCCGCTGCCGGTCTTGATGGCCAGCCGGCCGGCGATCTCCTTGCCCTCCGGCGAGGACGGGATGACCACCGCGGCGGGCTGCTTCTCGGCCACGAGCTGCGCGAGCACCTCGGCCTTGGGGGCGACCAGGAACTGGTCGACCTCCTCGGACTCCGCGACGTAGACCTTCTGCGCGCCGTACTCGGCCAGGGCCGCCTTGGCGGCGGCCGCCGCGCCGGGGCCGCCGACGACGACCGCGGAGGGCTCCCCGAGGGCGCGGGCGGCGGTCAGCGCCTCCAGCGTGGTCTTGCGGACCCCCTCGCCGGCCGGGTTGAGCTCGACGAGGACCAGGACCTCTGCCATGACTGTGTCTCCTCCTGCGCTTCGATCCGGGTCAGACGATCTTCTGGGTGGCCAGGAAGTCGACCAGCTTGGCCGCGCCGTCACCCTCGTCGGCGACCTTGACACCGGCGCCCTTCGGCGGGCGGCCGGCGAAGTCGAGCACCTGGCTGGTGGCGGTGGCCAGGCCGACGGTGGAGGGGTCGATGCCGAGGTCGGCCAGCGACTTCTTCTGCACCGGCTTCTTCTTGGCGGCCATGATCCCCTTGAAGGAGGGGTAGCGCGGCTCGTTGATGGTGTCCCAGGTGGACACGATCGCCGGCAGCGGCGCCTCGAGTGCCCAGTAGCCGCCGTCGGTCTGCCGCTCGACCCGCGCCACGCCGCCCTCGACGGTCAGCTTGCGCGCGCCCGACAGCTGCGGGATGCCCAGCCGCTCGGCCAGCAGCGCCGGCATCACCGACAGCTGGCCGTCGGTGGACTCCGCACCGCACAGCACGATGTCGAACGGGATCTGCTGCAGCGCCGCGGCCAGGACCGCACTGGTCTGCGGGGCGCAGGCGCCGTGCATGGCGTCGTCCACCACGTGCACGGCCTTGTCCGCGCCCATCGACAGGGCCTTGCGGATCGCGTCGGCCGCCGACTCCGGCCCGACGGTCAGCACGGTGACCTCACCACCGTGGGCCTCCTTGAGCTGGAGGGCCTCCTCGATGGCGTACTCGTCGATCTCGTTGACGACGTTGTCCGCGCTCCCCCGGGCCACGGTGTTGTCCTGCGGGTCCAGGTTGCGCTCGCTCCCGGAGTCGGGGACCTGCTTGACCAGAACGACGATGTCCATCGTCAACCAACCTCCACGCATAGGGCGCGGGCTGGCGCCCGCCTGCTCCGATAGTGGAGGTTACCGCCGGGTAACGGCCGTCCCCCCGGGGGTCGGGGAGACCTGGGTCACCCCGCCCCCGGTCGGGGTTCAGCGCCCGGAGAAGGTGGCCTTGCCCGGCCCGCTCTCCAGGAACGAGCGCATGCCGGTCTTCTGGTCCTCGGTGTCGAACAGCTCGGCGAACAGCCGGCTCTCCAGGGTCAGGCCCTCGTGCAGCGGCCGGTCCAGGCCCTCGTCGATCGCCTTCTTGGCGGCGGCCAGCGCCAGCGGCGGCCCGGCGGCGAACTTGCGCGCCATGGCGATGGCGGTGTCGTACACCTCGGCGTCCGGGACGACGGCGTCGGCCAGCCCGATCTCCAGCGCCTCCTCCGCACCGACGTGCCGGCCGGTGAAGACCAGGTCCTTGGCCTTGGCCGGGCCGACGAGGCGGGCCAGCCGCTGGGTGCCGCCGGCACCGGGGATGACGCCGAGCAGGATCTCCGGCTGGCCGACCTTCGCGGCGGCCCCCATGACCCGGAAGTCGGCGCACAGGGCCAGCTCGTAGCCGCCGCCCAGCGCGTAGCCGGTGATGGCGGCGATGACCGGCTTGGGGATCTCCTGGACCGCCGTGAAGGAGTTCGTGAGCTCCCGGCCCCAGGCCACCATGCTGCGGCCGTCGAGCTGGGACATGGCCTTGATGTCCGCGCCGGCGGCGAACACCCGCTCCCCGCCGTAGATGACGACGGCGCGCACGTCCTCGCGCTTGCCGGCCTCCAGGGCCGCGGCGCGCACCTCCAGGTGCAGCTGCTCGTCGATCGCGTTCATCTTCGGCCGGTCGAGGCGGATGGTCCCCACCCCGCCGTCGACCTGCAGCGTCACGAACTCGGGCTCTGCCACGGGGACCTCCTGGCGGTGGACGACGTCGTCGTCAGCACCCTAGCCAGCGGCCCGCCGCCGTCCCCCTGCCGGGCGGCCCGGGGACGTCCTGGAACGGCCTCTCTGCAGGGCCCCGCCGCGAGCTCGCGAGTGGTGGGGGCAGAGGGGTCCTTCTTCAGGCGACGGGCGGCAGGTACTGCAGCCGGCTGTCCTCGAAGATCCGGCGGTCGGGCGCGACGACGAGCTCTGCCGGCCCGCGGGCGGCCTCGAGCGCGTCGACCAGGAGCCCGCAGCGCTGGGTCGAGGGCACGCGGTACCCCGGCCCGGTGACCACCCAGATGCCCGACCTGTCGCCGGCGCGCTGCAGCACGTGGGCGGCGACGGCGGCCGACGGCGTGCTCGTCATGCGGGCCTCGTAGTCGGTCCAGTCGACCCGGTCGGCCGGGCGCAGGTCCGGGTAGACGACCAGCTGCAGCCCGGCCTCCGGCGGCACCAGCCGGGCCACCGCGGGCCCGAGCTGGTCGGGGCAGAAGACGACGACGTCGCCGGGGGCCGCGTCGTCCAGCGCCCGGGCCACCTCCCCGGCCTGCGTCCGGGGCTTCGCCACCTGGGGCAGCGCGGTGGCCAGTCCCAGACCCGCGACCACCACCAGCGCGGCGGCGCGGACGGCGGGGCTCGGCAGGGCCGCCACGCCCAGGGCGGCCAGCGCCAGGAAGGCGACGACGGCCACGCTGGTGTAGCGGTCGTGGACCGCGGTGCCCGTGAGCCGGCTGACCTCGCCGGCCACCAGCAGGGTGCCCAGCGACAGCGCCAGCAGCAAGAGGCGCGAGCGGCGCGGCCGCAGGGAGAGCACGACCGTGCGCTCGCCCGGGCGCCGGACCGCGGCCGCGGCGAGCAGGCCGACGGTGGCCAGCAGCAGCAGCGCCGTCCCGAGGACGTGGGCGCGCACCTGGCCCCCGCCCTGCCACGCCTCCAGCGCCAGGGGCAGCACGGCGAAGCCGGGCGAGGCCGCCCACGGGGTGCCGGTGTGGCCCAGCTGCACGAGGAACGACAGCAGCCAGGGGCTGAACAGCAGCCCGCCCAGGGCCAGCCCGGCGAGCAGGCGCAGCGCCGGACCGCGGCGGAGCGGCAGCGCCGCGAGCGCGAGCCCCCCGGTGACCGCGACGACGTGGAAGGCCCACACGTGGGTGAGCAGCAGGGCGCCGGTGACCGCGCCGAACGCGAGGACCGGCCCGGCGCCGGGGCGGCGCACCACCGCGGTGCCCGCACCGATGCCGAGCACGGTCAGCAGCACCAGCAGCGCGTACATCCGCGTCTCGCTGGCGTAGCGGATGAGGAAGGGCGAGGTCGCCAGCAGCACGACCAGCGCGGCCGCCGCGCGGCGGCCGACCAGCCGGCGGGCGACGTACCAGGCCAGCGGCAGCGTCAGCACGCTGATGACCCCGGACAGGGAGCGCACCGCGGTGGCGCTGGTGCCGAACAGCGCCGTCCAGACGTGCAGGAGCAGGTAGTACAGCGGCGGCGAACCGTCCTGCTCTAGGGCGTCGAACAGGTCCGGCAGCGGCAGGTGGGCGATCGCCACGCTCTGCGCCTCGTCGAGCCAGAGCTCCGGCGGTGCGACGAAACGGGTGACCACCCCGGCCGTGACCAGACCGCCGAGGAGGGCCCACAGGGCGGCGACCGACCACGGTTGACCGGAGCGCTCGCCGAGGCGGGGCCACAGGGCCGACCGGCGGGCCGGGCGGACCGGTGCCGGGGAGGTGGGGGCGGCCTGCGTGCCGCCGAGCCTAGGCAGCACGCGCGGAACGGCGGGGCAGCTCCCCGGGGGCCCCGGAGACGGCGGACCCGGCGGGTCCTGCTCCGACGTCGGCGGTGGAGCCGGTCCCCGGCAGTGGCCTGCGCACGCGTCCTCCGAAGCTCTCCCGGTGCTCCCGGGTCCTGATCCGTCGTGCCGGTCCCCCCGGCACGACGAGACGGCGATACCCCGGTGCTCCTGGAGCGGAACCCGGGGTCAGCCCGTCGGGGCGGCCGCGCTGCCGCCCCCCGCAGTCTGACCGGACGCGGCGTCGGCGCGCCACAGTACCGCCAGGCCGGACGGCGAGGTCGCCACCTGTGTGTAATGGGACGACAGCTCTGTGGTGACGGCACGGGTGCCCGGGGCCCGCCGCACGCCGGGGGGCGCCCGGTCCAGGCCCAGCACCACGACGGCGTCGAGGTCACCGCGCACCGCGGGCAGGTCGACCACCGGGGGGATGCGCTCGAGCCCCCGCAGCTGCGGGTCGGCGTCCAGCCGCTGCCGCAGGTACGGCGGCCCGTCGAAGCGCACCTGGAAGTAGTCGTGCACCGCCTCGTAGTGGCCGACGTCGACGCCGCCCGCGCGGATGGCCAGCCGGCTGGACTCGTGGCGCAGCGGGTCGGGGAAGCCGGTGCCGGGCGAGACGACCGACCGGTCGTACTGCAGGACGGCGATCGTCGAGCCCGGCGGGATGTACTCGGCCAGCGACAGCAGCTCGGCCACCTCCCCGGCCGCGGTGGACTCCGCGGGCAGCCGGGTGAACGCGGCGGCCGAGGCGGCGGCGACCAGGAGCACGGCCGCGGCGGCGCCGGCGCGCGGGCCCGGGGCGCGGGTGGCCGCCCACAGCACCAGCAGCAGCGGGGGGAACCAGGCCAGCCGGGCGGCGAGGAAGCCGAAGTCGGCGCTCAGGCGGTCCGGCGTCAGCCAGTAGACCGCCGTGACGCCGACGAACAGCAGCCCGAGGGTGACCCGCTCCGGCCTCAGCCCGGGGCCGTCGCGCCGCGGCCGCCGCAGCGCCGCGGCGGCGAGGACGGCGAGCACGACGACGGTGAGCAGCGCCGGCAGCCGCTCCGCGCCCCAGCCGGTGACGAACGGCCGCAGGCCGATCAGCAGCGCCCCGAGCCGCGCCCACGACGGCCCGACGTGGCCCTGGGCCGGCGGCCCCTCCCCCGTCGCCAGGTAGCCGACGGTCAGCGCGGCCGACGGCAGGACGGCCAGCAGCACCGGGACGGCGTGCCGGCCGGCGGCGGCGCGGACCGGCTGCCCACCGCGGACCGCCCCGGTGGCGCGCACCGCCGCCAGCGTCAGCGCGCTGCCGGCCGCGAACACCCACGGCAGCAGGTGCGCGCTCCAGGTCAGCACCAGCAGCCCGGCCAGGCCCGCTGCCGCGGGGAACCGCCACCCGTCCCGGCGGCGCAGCACCAGTGCGAGGACCAGCAGCGCCCCGATCACCCCGAGCACGAAGTTGTAGAAGCCGTAGGCCACCAGGTGGCTGCCGGCGAGGGGCAGCGCCGCCGCGGCCAGCCACCACGCGCGCCGGTCGAGGGCGCGCACCGCGCAGGCCAGCGCGCCGACCAGCCCGAGCACCAGCCCGGCGACCAGCAGCTTCTCCCCGCCGTCCGGCCCGGCCAGGGGCACCAGCCCGGCCAGCAGCAGCGTGGCCAGCATGTTGGGCACCGGCGTCAGGTCCGTGCGGTAGTGCTCCGCGAGCACCGCGCCGGTCGCGCCGTCGTCCCCGGAGTGCAGCAGCACCCAGGCCCCGGCGACGTGCGCCGGGCCGTCCTGGCTGAGCACCGTGGGGAACAGCACCAGCGGCAGCAGCTGGACGGCGACCCCGAGCATCAGGGCAACCCCCGCCACGACCGCCGGCAGCGGCGGGCGTCGACGCGTGCGGGCCAGCGTGTCCGACGGCCCCGTCCCGAGTGCCGCCCCGAGCCTGCGAGGGGTGGGGAGGACGGGGTCCTTCATCAGGCGGCCCGGCGGGCGGTCCAGCGCCCGTCGGCGCGCTGCACCTGCAGCGCCAGCCCGAAGGTCTCCGACAGCGCCTCCTGGGTGACCACCTGCTCCAGCGGCCCGGCCGTGACGACCTCCCCGCCGCGGAGCAGCAGCGCGTGGGTGTAGCCCGGCGGGATCTCCTCGACGTGGTGGGTCACCAGCACCTGCGCCGGGGCGTACGCGTGGCGGGCCAGGTCGGTCAGCCGGCTGACCAGGTCCTCGCGGCCCCCGAGGTCCAGGCCCGCGCCCGGCTCGTCGAGCAGCAGCAGCTCCGGGTCGGTCATGAGCGCTCGGGCGATCTGCACCCGCTTGCGCTCGCCCTCGCTGAGCGTGCCGAACGGGCGGTGCGCCATCGGGGTCACGCCCCACTGCTGCATGAGCATCGCCGCGCGGGAGAGGTCGTGGACGTCATAGCGCTCCCGCCAGCGGCCGACCACCGCGTACCCGGCGGAGAGGACGACGTCGCCGGTGCGCTCGCCGGGCTCGATCCGCTGGGCCAGCGCGGCGCTGGTCAGCCCGATCCGCGGCCGCAGCTCGAAGACGTCGACCGCCCCGAGGGTCTCCCCGAGCAGCGTGACCACGCCGCGGGTGGGGTGCATCTGCGCCGCGGCCAGCTGCAGCAGCGTCGTCTTGCCCGCCCCGTTGGGGCCGAGGACCACCCAGCGCTGGTCGGCCTCGACCGTCCAGTCGACGCCGTGCAGCAGGTACGTCTGCCCCCGGACGACGTCCACACCCTGCATCTCGACGACCGACTCGCTCGACACGGGCCCCATCCAACCAACCCGCACCGCACCCGCGCCGCTGCGACCCCGACCGGGCCCGGGCTGACAGGATCGCCGACGTGCGCAGCAGCCCGGACGAGTACGAGGTGTGGCCCGGCCGACCCGCCCCCCTGGGCGCCCACTGGGACGGCACCGGCACCAACTTCGCGCTGTGGTCGGCCGGCGCGCACGCGGTCGACCTGTGCCTGTTCGACGAGGACGGCACCGAGCACCGGCACCGGCTGCAGGAGAACACCCACCAGGTGTGGCACGGCCGGCTGCCCGGCATCGGCCCCGGCCAGCGCTACGGCTACCGCGTGCACGGCGGCTGGGACCCCCGCTCCGGACAGCGGTACAACCCGGCCAAGCTGCTGCTGGACCCCTACGCCCGGGCCGTCGACGGCGAGCAGACGCCGCACCCGGCCCTGTTCGGCTTCCGGTACGAGGGCGGCGAGGGCCCCGACCCGCGGGACTCCGCGCCGTACGTGCCGCGCGGGGTCGTCGTCCGCGACGCCTTCCCGTGGGACGGCGACCGCTCCCCCGCCACCCCCTGGTCGGACACGGTCATCTACGAGGTGCACGTCAAGGGCGCCACGATCCGCCACCCCGACGTCCCCCCGGCGCTGCGCGGCACCTACGCCGGGCTGGCCCACCCCGCGTTCGTCGAGCACCTGCAGTCCCTCGGCGTGACCGCCGTCGAGCTGCTGCCGGTGCACCACTTCGTCAGCGAGCCGCACCTGCTGCGCCGCGGGCTGACCAACTACTGGGGCTACAACACGCTGGGCTACTTCGCCCCGCACGCGACCTACAGCTCCGCGGGGACGGCCGGGCAGCAGGTCACCGAGTTCAAGGCGATGGTCAAGTCGCTGCACGCCGCGGGCATCGAGGTGGTCCTCGACGTCGTCTACAACCACACCGCCGAGGGCGACCACACCGGCCCGACGCTGTCGTTCAAGGGCATCGACAACGGCGGCTACTACCGGCTGCGCGAGGGCGAGCCCTC
>DASQXT010000361.1:0-33705 GCA_035639575.1 Geodermatophilus sp. | reverse complement strand
GTTCCTCAGCACGACCGCACCACCTGCACGGCCCCGTCGTCTAGCGGCCCAGGACGCCGCCCTCTCACGGCGGTAGCGAGGGTTCGAATCCCTTCGGGGCTACAGCGAGCGAGAGCCCCCGGTCACCCGACCGGGGGCTCTCGTCGTCTCCGGGGCCGCCACCCCCGGTGCGCGGGCCCCCGACGGTGCGTGGCACCATGGCCGTGCACGGCCCCGTCGTCTAGCGGCCCAGGACGCCGCCCTCTCACGGCGGTAGCGAGGGTTCGAATCCCTTCGGGGCTACAGCGAGGCAGAGCCCCCGGTCACCCGACCGGGGGCTCTCGTCGTCCCCGGCCCTCCGACCTGCCGCGGGCGCCCTCGTCCCGCCCGCCCCTCCCGGTCCCGGGAACAGAGACCGACTGGTCTCCGCCGGGCCCGCAGGACTAGCGTCTGGGAGCCGCTCACGCACTGTCACGGGCGGCGGGGAGGCTGGGGCAACGTGATCCGGACGAGTCGTCGACTGGCCGACGGCCGGGAGATCCTCTACTTCGACGACGACCGGAGCACCGAGCCGCGCGACGCCGTGGACCCCCGCGACCTGCCGCCGGTCAGCACCCGTTCCCAGCTGCGTCATGACGTGCTGCTCGACGAGTGGGTGGCCCTGGCCTCGCACCGGCAGTCGCGCACCTTCCTCCCCCCGGCCGACCAGTGCCCGCTCGACCCCTCGCGGCCGGGGCACCCGACCGAGATCCCCGAGGCCGACTACGAGGTCGTCGTCTTCGAGAACCGGTTCCCGTCGCTGGCCACCTCGGTCGACCAGGACGTCCCGCCGACGGTGCCCGGGGGTGGCCCGGCCGGGCTTCGCCCGGGGTTCGGCCGGTGCGAGGTGGTGGTCTTCACCAGCGACCACGACCGGATCTTCGCCGAGCTGGGGGCCGGACGCGCGCGGCTGGTGGTCGACGTCTGGGCGGAGCGGACCGAGGCGCTGGGCGCGATCCCCGGGATCGAGTACGTCTTCTGCTTCGAGAACCACGGGGAGGAGATCGGGGTGACCCTCTCGCACCCGCACGGGCAGATCTACGCCTACCCGTACCTGCCGCCGCGGACGGAGAAGATCCTCGCCTCCGTGCGGCGGCACAGGGAGGCGACGGGGGGTGACCTCTTCGCCGAGGTCGTCGCCGCCGAGCGGTCCGGCCCGCGGGTCGTGGTGGCCAACGACCACTGGACGGCGTTCGTACCGGCGGCGGCTCGCTGGCCCTACGAGGTGCAGCTGTTCCCCCACCGCAAGGTGCCCGACCTGCCGGCGCTCACCGGCGAGGAGCGCGACGCCTTCGTCGCCGTCTACCTCGATGTGCTCGGCCGGTTCGCCCGGCGGTTCGACACCCCGATGCCCTACATCGCCTCCTGGAACCAGGCACCCGTGCGCGCCGGCCGCGACGACTGGTGGTTGCACCTGCAGGTCTTCTCGATCCGCCGCGCCCCGCGCAAGCTCAAGTACCTGGCCGGCTCGGAGTCCGGCATGGGGGCCTTCGTGACCGACACGGTCCCGGAGGACGTCGCCGAGCAGTTGCGGAACGTGCGGTGACGGCGGCGGACGTGGCCCGGAAGGCGTTCGCCGAGGCGTTCGGCGGGCCGCCCGAGGGGGTCTGGGCCGCACCGGGCCGGGTGAACGTCATCGGCGAGCACACCGACTACAACGACGGCTTCGTGCTGCCGGTGGCGCTGCCGCAGACCACGCGCGCCGCGGTCGCCCGCCGGGACGACGGGCTGGTCGCCCTCGTCTCCGCACAGCACCCCGACGACCGGGTGGAGGTGCCGGTCGCCGAGCTCGCGCCGGGGCGGCCCGGGGGCTGGGCGGGCTACCCGGCCGGAGTCGTCGACACACTGCGCGACCGCGTGCCCGGCGGGGTGAGCGTGCTGGTCGACGGCGACGTCCCGGCGGGCATGGGGCTGTCGTCGTCCGCCGCGCTGTCCTGCTCGGTCGCGCTGGCGCTGCGCGACCTCGCCGCCCCGGACCTGGCCGTCGCCGACCTGGTGGACGTGGCACGGCGGGCGGAGAACGACTTCGTGGGCGCGCCCACCGGCATCCTCGACCAGTCCGCGTCGCTGCTGTGCACCGCCGGGCACGCGTTGTTCCTCGACACCCGCGACCGCAGCACCGAGCAGGTGCCGCTGGACCTCCGGGCGGCCGGGCTGGAGCTGCTCGTCGTCGACACCGGGACGACGCACGACCACGCCACCGGCGGCTACGGCGACCGGCGCCGCGAGTGCGAGCGGGCCGCCCAGCGGCTCGGCGTGCGCGCGCTGCGCGACGTCCCCGACGTCGCCGCGCTGGCCCCCCTGGACGACGGCACCGCCGAGGGTGAGGTGCTGCTGCGGCGCGCGCGGCACATCGTCACCGAGGACGCCCGCGTCCTCGAGGTCGTGCGGATCCTGCGCGAGACCGCCGACCCCGGCGCGATCGGGCCGGTGCTCACCGCGGGGCACGCGTCCCTGCGCGACGACTTCCAGATCTCCACCGTCGAGCTCGACACCGCCGTGGACACCGCGCTGGAGGCCGGCGCCGCCGGTGCCCGCATGGTCGGCGGCGGCTTCGGTGGCAGCGCCGTGGTGCTGGTCGACGCCGACCGCACCGACGACGTGGCGCGGGCGATCACCGACCGCTTCGCGCAGCAGGGCTTCACCCCTCCACGGGCCTTCGCCGTCGTGCCCTCCGCGGGCGCCCGGCGCCTCGCCTGACCCACCGATCCCCGACAGGAGGTCCCCGCTCGTGGACGACCTGCGTCTCGACGCCTCGTTCGTCGACTACCTGCTCGTCGCCGCCTACTTCGCGGTCGTGCTGCTGATCGGTTTCGCCGCCCGGCGGCGGGTGTCCGACAGCCTCGACTTCTTCCTGTCGGGTCGGTCGCTGCCGGCCTGGGTGACCGGCCTGGCGTTCATCTCGGCCAACCTCGGCGCGGTCGAGATCGTCGGCATGTCGGCCAACGGGGCGCAGTACGGCATGAGCACCATGCACTACTTCTGGATCGGCGCGGTCCCGGCCATGCTGTTCCTGGGCGTGGTGATGATGCCCTTCTACTACGGGTCGAAGGTCCGCAGCGTCCCGGAGTTCATGCGCCGCCGGTTCGGCACCGGCGCCCACCTGGTCAACGCCATCAGCTTCGCCGTCGCCCAGGTGCTCATCGCCGGCATCAACCTCTACCTGCTGGCCACGATCGTGAACGCGCTGCTCGGCTGGCCGCTGTGGGTGTCGCTCATCGTCGCCGCGGCCGTGGTGCTCAGCTACATCACCCTCGGCGGGCTCTCGGCGGCCATCTACAACGAGGTCCTGCAGTTCTTCGTCATCGTCGCGGCGCTGCTGCCGCTGACGCTGCTCGGCCTGCACCGCGTCGGCGGCGTCGGCGGGCTGATCGACCGGGTCACCGACTCGGGCCGCGGCGAGGAGCTCACCTCCTGGCCGGCCACGGACCTGTCCGGCATCGGCAGCCCGGTCCTGTCGGTGATCGGCATCGTCTTCGGCCTGGGGTTCGTGCTCTCCTTCGGCTACTGGACGACGAACTTCGTCGAGGTGCAGCGGGCCATGGCCACCAAGTCGATGTCGGCCGCGCGCGCGACGCCCATCATCGGGTCCTTCCCGAAGATGTTCGTGCCGTTCATCGTGGTGATCCCGGGGATCATCGCCACGGTCCTGGTGCCGGAGGTCATCCAGGCCCGGGCGACGTCCGACGGCAGCTTCGACTACAACAACGCGATGCTCATGCTCATCCGCGACGTGCTGCCCAACGGCCTGCTCGGGGTGGCGCTGGCGGGTCTGCTGGCGGCGTTCATGGCCGGCATGGCGGCCAACATCTCCGCGTTCAACACCGTCTTCAGCTACGACCTGTGGCAGCAGTACGTGAAGAAGGACCGGCCCGACTCCTACTACCTCGCCGTCGGCCGCTGGGCGACGGTCGGCGCCACCGTGATCGCCATCGGGACGGCGATCATCGCCTCGGGCTACAGCAACCTGATGGACTACCTGCAGACGCTGTTCGGCTTCTTCAACGCGCCGCTGTTCGCCACGTTCATCCTCGGCATGTTCTGGAAGCGGATGACGCCGACGGCCGGCTGGGCGGGCCTGGTCTCCGGGACCCTGGCCGCGGTCGTCGTCGCCGTGCTCAGCGAGGAGGCCCTCGGTGCGGCGTCGATCGGCGTGCTCCCGCTGAGCGGCCAGGGGGCGAGCTTCGTCGCGGCCAGTGCCGCCTTCGTCGTCGACATCGTGGTCAGCGTCGCCGTCAGCATGGTGACCGCGCCCAAGCCGGTCGCCCAGCTCGCCGGCCTCGTCTACTCCGAGACGCCCAAGGAGCAGCGCACCGACCCCGACGCGCACCGGCTGCCCTGGTACCAGTCGCCGACCAAGCTGGCCGGGATCTCCCTGGCCATGGTGATCATCCTCAACGTCGTCTTCCGATGACCTCCGCACCGCAGAGGAGCCGCACGTGAGCAACACCGGACAGCAGCCCCGGGCGCACCGGGCGGGGGCCTTCGACGTCCGCAACGTCATCGCCGCGCTCGTCGGCTTCTACGGCGTCGTGCTGGTCCTCATGGGGCTGTTCAGCACCTCGGCGGACGACCGGGCCAAGACGGGCGACTTCAACGCCAACCTGTGGGTCGGCATCGCCATGCTGGTCTTCGCCGCGGTGTTCGCCCTGTGGTCGCGGCTGCGCCCCGTGGTGGTCGACCCGGGCGCCGACGTCGCCGGGGACGAGGACCGGCCCGTCGGCCACTGACGGCCGGCGGCTCAGCCGGCCAGCACGGTCACCGGCACGCGCTGCACCAGGTTGTTGGCCATGCCCTGCCGGTTCCAGACCTGCTCGGTGGGCTGACCGCCCTCGGCGTCGGTCGCCCGCACGACCAGCTCCCAGGTGCCCGGCTCCGCCGTCCACGGGTACTGCCAGGCCCGCCACGCGAAGGGGTGCGCCGGGTCGACCGGGGCGAGCGCGGCGGCCGACCAGGTGGCCCCGCCGTCCGTGCTGACCTCGACGCCGGTGACCGGAGCCCGGCCCGACCACGCCCGCCCGGTCAGCGTCACCGGCCCAGGGCGCACGAAGCGCTCGCGGGTCATGAAGTCCGGCCAGCCGGGCGGGCCGAGCAGGGCGCGGGGCGCGATCCGGGTGACCGGCTCGCCGGGGTCGCCGGCGTCCACCGTGAGCCGGTAGGCCCTGGCGTTCTGGAAGCCGTCGAAGGGCCGCTCGAGGACCTCCACCCGGGTCAGCCACTTCACGTGCGCCATGCCGTACCAGCCGGGCACCAGCAGCCGCAGCGGAGCGCCGTGCTGCGGAGGCAGCGGCACGCCGTTCATCGCCCAGACCAGCAGTACCTCCGGGCGCACCGCCTCGGCCAGCGGCAGGCCGCGCGCGTAGTCCTGCTCGACGCCGCGTTCCACGCCGTGGTCGGCTCCGGTGAAGACGACGTCGACGGCCGCGTCGGCGATCCCGGCCTCCTCGAGCAGCGGGGCCAGCGGCGTGCCGGTCCACTCGGCGGTGCCGACGGCCTCCAGCAGCCACGGCTGGCTCACCGGCCGCGGCTCGAAGCGGGCGCGGCCGTTGCCGGCGCACTCCAGCAGCACCCGGGAGGTGACGGCGGGACGGCGCTGCAGGTCCTCCAGCGTCAGCCGCAGCGGGCGCTGGACGGCGCCGCCGACCTCCAGCGACCAGGTGGCTGGGTCGACGGCGGGGATGTCGTAGTGGGTGAGCACGTAGTGCAGCCCCGGCGGCGTGACGTCGTAGCGCAGCGCCTCCAACGGCATCCCGTGGTTGCGGGTGGCCAGGGCCAGCTCGTCGAGGCCGATGCCCTCACCGGGCTCGGCGATCCGGGCGCGGCCGCGGTGGATGGGCTCGGTGGCGGTCATGGCCCCAGTCTCGACCGAGGGGACGGCGGAGGGGAACTGCCCGGCCGGCCAGGCGGCTGCGCGCGGGCTCCGGCCGCCACCTGCGGGAACCCCCCACGCCGTCCCGGCAACGTCTGCCCGCACCGTCCCCCGTGGACGCTCACCCGGCCCCGTCCCGGGTCCCGCCCCGAGCTCGCGAGGGGTGGGCAGGACGGGGTCCTCTTGTCAGCGGGCGGCGCGCGAGATGGCGCCGGCGGCCTCGAGCACCGCGCCCACCACCTCCGGGGCGGGACGACGGCCCAGCCGCTCGACCGGTCCGGAGATGGACACCGCGCCCAGGACCCCGCCCGCGGCGTCGCGCACCGGTGCCGACAGCGACGCCACACCGGGCTCACGCTCGGCGATGCTGTGCGCCCAGCCCCGGCGGCGGACGTCGAGCAGCGTGCGGGCGGTGAAGCTGGCGCTGGGCAGCAGCGGGGTGACCTCGTCGGCGGGGGCGAAGGCGAGCAGCGCGTGCGCGGCCGACCCCGCCGTCATCGGCAGCCGTGCCCCCACCGGCACGGTGTCGCGCAGTCCGTGCGCCCGCTCGGCGGCGGCCACGCAGACCCGGCTGGCGCCGTCCCGGACGTAGAACTGGGCGCTCTCCCCGCTGGCGTCACGCAGCGCGACCAGGTGCCGGCCGGCCAGCTCGGCGAGGTCGGCCACCCCGCGGCCGAGCTCGGCCAGGGCCGGGCCGGGCGCCCACGCGCCGGCCGGCGTGCGCCGGACCAGGCGGTGCCCCTCGAGGGCCACGGCCAGCCGGTGCGCGGTCGCCCGGGGCAGCCCGGTGCGCTCGACGAGCTCGGCGAGGGTCGCGGGCTCGGCGGCCACGGCGCGGAGGATGGCCACCGCTTTGTCCAAGACGGCGACGGGGTTAGACTGTCCCACGCAGCAATACTCGCATCCCACAGCGTGAGATGGCCAGCCCGGTCGTCCGCCTCGGAGCGAGCCCCGACCCCGGAGGGACCAGCCGTGCCGAAGACCCTGGCGGAGAAGGTCTACGACGCCCACGTCGTGCGCAGCGCCGCGGGCGAGCCGGACCTGCTCTACATCGACCTGCACCTCGTGCACGAGGTGACCAGCCCGCAGGCGTTCGACGGCCTCCGCGCCGCCGGCCGCACGGTGCACCGCCCCGAGCTCACGATGGCGACCGAGGACCACAACGTCCCGACGCTGGAGATCCTCAAGCCCATCGCCGACCCGGTCAGCCGCGCGCAGGTCGAGGCGCTGCGCAGGAACGCCGCCGAGTTCGGCATCCGCCTGGCGCCGATGGGTGACCGCGACCAGGGCATCGTGCACGTCATCGGCCCGCAGCTGGGGCTGACCCAGCCGGGCATGACCATCGTCTGCGGCGACAGCCACACCTCCACGCACGGCGCGTTCGGTGCGCTGGCGTTCGGCATCGGCACCAGCGAGGTCGAGCACGTGCTGGCCACGCAGACCCTGCCGCAGTACCGCCCCAAGCAGATGGCCGTGACCGTCGACGGGGTGCTGCCCGAGGGGGTGTCCTCGAAGGACGTCATCCTGGCCGTCATCGCCAGGATCGGCACCAACGGCGCCGCGGGCCACGTCATCGAGTACCGCGGCAGCGCCATCGAGGCCCTCTCGATGGAGGCCCGGATGACGATCTGCAACATGTCGATCGAGGCCGGTGCCCGCGCCGGGCTGATCGCCCCGGACCAGACCACGTTCGACTTCCTGCAGGGCCGCCCGCACGCCCCGCAGGGCGCCGACTGGGACGCCGCCGTCGAGTACTGGCAGACCCTGCGCACCGACGAGGGCGCGGTCTTCGACACCGAGGTCGTCATCGACGCCGCCGAGCTCACCCCCTACGTCACCTGGGGCACCAACCCCGGCCAGGGCCTGCCGATCGCGGAGTCGGTCCCGGACCCCGCCGTGATCGCCGACGAGGGCGAGCGCCGCGCCGCCGAGCAGGCGCTGGCCTACATGGGGCTGACCCCCGGCACGCCGCTGCGCGAGATCGAGGTCGACACCGTCTTCCTCGGCTCGTGCACCAACGGCCGCATCGAGGACCTGCGCATCGCCGCCGAGCTGCTGCGCGGCAAGAGGATCGACGCCCACACCCGCATGCTGGTCGTCCCCGGGTCGGTCGGCGTCAAGCTGCAGGCGGAGGCCGAGGGCCTGGACCGGGTGTTCACCGAGGCCGGCGCCGAGTGGCGCGGCGCGGGGTGCTCGATGTGCCTGGGCATGAACCCCGACCAGCTCCAGCCGGGGGAGCGGTCGGCCTCGACCAGCAACCGCAACTTCCAGGGCCGGCAGGGCAAGGGCGGCCGCACCCACCTGGTGTCCCCGTCGGTCGCCGCGGCCACCGCGCTGACCGGGAAGCTGACCGCCCCCGCCGACCTGGCCGACGCCCCCGTCCCGGCCGCCGTCTGACCCGCACTGGAGCCCCGAGAGCCATGGACGCCTTCACCACGCACACCGGCACCGCGGCCCCGCTGCGCCGCAGCGCCGTCGACACCGACCAGATCATCCCGGCCGAGTACCTCAAGCGGATCACCCGCACCGGGTTCGAGGACGGCCTGTTCGTCGCCTGGCGCAGGAACGAGCCGGACTTCGTGCTCAACCAGCCGCAGTACGCCGACGCGTCGGTCCTCGTCGCCGGCCCGGACTTCGGCACCGGCTCCTCCCGCGAGCACGCCTGCTGGGCGCTGCTCGACGGCGGGTTCCGGGTGGTCATCAGCTCGCGGTTCGCCGACATCTTCAAGAACAACTCGACCAAGTCCGGGCTGCTCACCGTCGTCCTGCCGCAGGCCGAGGTCGAGGCGCTGTGGGCGGCGGTCGAGGCCGACCCCACCACGCAGGTGACCGTCGACCTGCAGGAGCGGCGGGTCTCCTACGGCGACCACAGCGTGCCGTTCGAGGTCGACGAGTACACCCGCTGGCGGCTGCTGGAGGGCCTGGACGACGTCGGGCTCACCGAGCGGCACCTGGCCGACATCGAGGCCTTCGAGGCCCGCCGTCCGGCCTGGCTGCCCAAGGCGCTGCCTGCCCTGCCCGCCTGAGGTCGGGACGCCTGTCCCGGCGCTGCAGTGGGGTGGTCATCCACGACGGACCACCCTCGCGCCGTTCCACCCGCCTCCGCGCCGTTGCAGCAGCGCGGAGGCGGGTGGAACAGCGCGGCAGTGCGACCCTCTGGACGGGGTCCTTCGTCAGCGCAGGCCGGTGAAGGCCGGGTCCTCGGCGGTCTCGGCCGAGAAGTCGCGGTAGTAGTCGGCCGACAGCGCGCCCGGTCGCCCGCCCAGCACCCACGTGCTGCCCTTCGCTGCGGGCGGGTGCAGCGCGCCGGGTACGCCGGCGAAGCGGACGCCGAGGGCCGCCAGCACCGACGGGATCGCGCCGCCCTGGCTGCAGACGACGGCCACCCCCGGCGCTGCGTCGTCGCCGCCCCGCCCCAGCAGCCGCTCGACCGCCGTGAGGGCCGCCTGCGGATCGGCGGCGAACTCCTCCTCGCCGAGCTCGGGCAGCGAGCCGATGCCCCGGTCCAGCCGGGCGGCCAGCGGCTCGAGGGTCTGCCGGCAGCGGACCCGTTCGGCGGTGAGCAGCTCCGCGGGCGCGAACAGCGGCAGCACCTGCGCCAGCCGCGCCGCCTGCCGGCGGCCCTTGCCCTCCAGGGGGCGCAGCTCGTCGGGGCCGTCCCAGTCGGACTTGCTGCCGGCCTTGGCGTGCCGCACCAGCAGCAGCGAGGGCTGCCGGGGGACGTCGGTCCGCGCCAGGTCGGCCAGCACGGCGCGGTCGTGGGCGTGGCTGACCAGCGCGCAGGCCTCCTCGACCGGCAGCCAGCGCAGCTCGTCGACCTCGGCGTTGGGCTCGAACGCCCCGCCGACCACCCGCATCAGCCAGTAGTCGACCCGCTTGGGACCCTCCGCGACCTCGTACTCGGTGCGCACGCTGCGCCGTCCGACGACGACGTCCAGCCCGGTCTCCTCGGCCACCTCGCGCACCGCCGTCTCCAGCAGGTGCTCGCCCTCCTCGGGCTTGCCCTTGGGCAGCGACCAGTCGTCGTACTTGGGCCGGTGCACCAGCGCGGTCTCGATGCCACCGCCGTCCGCGAGGCGCCACAGGGCGCCACCGGCGGCGCGGACCAGCCGTTCGGTCTCAGCCGGCATGGTCCACCGCCGCCGCCATCAGCGCGGCCTGGTAGTCGCAGTCGCCGGTGCGGGTCCAGGTGCCGGCGCTGCCCAGCTCCCAGCAGCGCACGCCCTCGGCCATCGCCGCGTCGAACATCCCCTGCAGCTGCCGCTCGGCCGTGTCGTCGCACACCCGCAGCAGCACCTCGACGCGGCGGTCGAGGTTGCGGTGCATGAGGTCGGCGCTGCCGATCCACCACTCGTCCTCGCCGCCACCGGCGAACCACATCGCCCGCGAGTGCTCGAGGAACCGGCCGACGATCGAGCGCACCCGCACGTTCTCCGACAGCCCGGGGACGCCGGGCCGCAGCGAGCAGATGCCGCGGATGAGCAGCTCGACCGGGACGCCGGCCGACGAGGCCTCGTAGAGGGCGTCGATCATCTCCTCGTCGACCAGCGAGTTCACCTTGATCCGGATGCCCGCGGGACGACCCTCCTGGGCGTGGCGGGCCTCCCGGCGGATCTTGTCCACCAGCCCGGGACGGACGCCGTGGGGGGCCACCATGAGCCGGCGGTAGGTGGTCTGCCGCGAGTAGCCGGTGAGGGTGTTGAACAGGTCGGTGAGGTCGGCACCCACCCGCGGGTCGGCGGTGAGGATGCCGAGGTCCTCGTAGAGCCGTGCGGTCTTCGGGTTGTAGTTGCCCGTGCCGATGTGGCAGTAGCGGCGGATCACGCCGCTCTCCCGGCGCACCACCAGCGCCGTCTTGCAGTGGGTCTTGAGCCCCACCAGCCCGTAGACGACGTGGCAGCCGGCCCGCTCCAGCGACCGGGCCCAGCTGATGTTGGCCTCCTCGTCGAACCGTGCCTTGATCTCCACCAGGACGACGACCTGCTTGCCCGCCTCCGCGGCGTCGATGAGGGCGTTGACGATCGGGGAGTCACCCGACGTGCGGTACAGCGTCTGCTTGATCGCGAGCACGTTCGGGTCGGCGGCTGCCTGCTCGATGAAGCGCTGCACGCTGGTCGCGAACGAGTGGTACGGGTGGTGGACGAGCACGTCGCCCTCCCGCAGCGTCGCGAACACGCTCTTGGGCGTCTCGCCCTCGGACAGCCGCGGGTGGGTGGCCGGCACGAACGGCTCGTCCTTGAGCTCCGGCCGGTCGAGGCCGTAGAGCTCCCACAGCGCGGCGAGGTCGAGCAGGCCGGGCACGTGGACGACGTCGGAGCCGTCCACCTCCAGCTCGCTCATGAGCACGTCGAGGATCCGCGGGTCCATCGGCTCGGCCACCTCCAGCCGCACCGCCGGGCCGAAGCGGCGGCGGGCCAGCTCGCGCTCCAGGGCCTGCAGCAGGTCCTCGTCGCGGTCCTCCTCGACCTCCAGGTCGGCGTTGCGGGTCACCCGGAACAGGTGGTGGTCGATGACGTCGAGGCCCGGGAACAGCTGCTGCAGGTGCGCGGCGATGAGGTCCTCGAGCGGCAGGAAGGTGGCGTCGCGGTCGGAGCTGGCGACCCGGACGAACCGGGGCACGTTGTTGGGCACCTTCAGCCGGGCGAAGCGCGGCGCGCCGGTGTCGGGGTCGCGCACCTGGACGGCGAGGTTCAGCGACAGCCCGCTGATGTAGGGGAACGGGTGCGCCGGGTCGACCGCCAGCGGCGTCAGCACCGGGAACACCTGGTCGCGGAAGTACTCCCGCAGCCGCTTGGCCTCGTGCTCGGCCAGCTCGTCCCAGTGCACGATCCGGATCCCGGCCTCCTCCAGGCGCGGGGAGATGTCCTTGGTGAAGACGTCGGCGTGCCGGTGCACCAGGTCGCGCGACCGCTCGGTGACCCGCGCCAGCTGCTCGCGGATGGTCAGCCCGTCGGGGGAGCGCACCGTCAGCCCGGTGCTCTGCCGGCGCTTCAGGCCGGCGATGCGGACCATGTAGAACTCGTCGAGGTTGCCGGCGAAGATCGCCAGGAACTTCACCCGCTCCAGCAGGGGCAGGGAGTCGTCCTCCGCCAGCTCCAGCACGCGGGCGTTGAAGTCCAACCACGACAGCTCGCGGTTGATGTACCGGTCGGCGGGGGCGCCGGGTCGGGTCGAGGGCACGGGCTCATCGTGCCCCAGTCCGGTTGCCGGTGGGTCGCCGGTGACGGGTCAGCCGGGCGGCCGCACGGCTCCGCCCAGGAGCGCCGCGGTGTGCGGGCCGACGCCCAGCGCCCGGGCGGCCTCGAGGTCGTCGGGTGTGTCGACGTCCCGCTGCAGCCCCGGCCAGCCGCCGGGCAGCGGGACGGCGCCACCGGCCGCGTGCCGCTGCGCCGACCCGGCCCCGAAGGCGGGGGAGAGGTCGGTGCCGACGGCGGTGAGCAGCGTCGTCCCGGTGCCCTGCGCGTCGGCGACGAAGCAGCGCGGTGCGACCTCCGCCGCGGCGAGGGCGGCGGTCAGCTCCTCCGGGCGCAGCGCCGGCAGGTCCGAGGAGAGCGCGGCCACCGCGGCGGCGCCGGAGACGCGGGCGCCGTGGGCCAGCGCCGGGTTGAGACCCCGGTCGGGCCGGTCGGGCACCGTGCGGGCGCCCAGCCGGGTCACCGTCCCGGCGGCCGCGGGGTCGTCGGTGACGACGAGGACGCCGGCGACGGCGGGCGAGGCCAGCGCCGCCGCCACGGTGTCGGCCAGCAGCGCCAGGACCAGCCGGTCGTGCGCGGCCCCCGGCGGACCGCCCAGGCCCGCGGGCAGCGGCGTGAGGCGGGTCTTGGCCAGCGGCAGCCGCTTCGCCGGGACCACGACCGACCACGCGCGCACGGCCACAATGTGAGCACACCGGCGCGGGGTCGCCGACCGGCCGGGCCGGACCCCGGTGCACCCCGCGCACCGGTCCGGGCCACGATGGACCCTCAGGACGTGGCCGGCCGGACCAGAGCCGGGCAGGCAGGAGGGGAGGAGCCGGTGACGCAGGACGGGTCCCCGGGCACCGGGGGAACGCGCCGTACCGGAGCCCCGGCGTCGCGGTGGCGCACCCGCACGCCGCTGCCGCCTGCCCTGGCGCTGTGCGTCGCGGTGGTCTACCCGGTCACGGTGCTGCTGTTCCGGTTGCGCTACCGGCACGCCGAGCGCTTCCCCCGCACCGGCCCGGTGCTCCTCGTGGCCAACCACGTGTCGGTGCTCGACCCGCTGGCCTGCGCCCGGCTGGTCTGGGACTGCGGCCGCGTGCCGCACTTCCTGGCCAAGGACGCGGTCTTCACCGGGCTCGCCGGGCGGATCCTGCGCGCCGCCGGGCAGATCCCGGTGGCCCGCGGCCGGGCCGACGCGCGCACCTCGCTGGCGGCCGCCGAGGCCGACCTCGCCGCCGGCAACGTCGTGGTCATCTACCCCGAGGGGTCGGTCACCCGCGACCCCGACTGGTGGCCCATGGAGGCCCGCACCGGGGTCGCGCGACTGGCGCTGACCACCGACGCCGTCGTCCTGCCGGTGGCCCAGTGGGGTCCGCAGCGGCTGCACGACTACCACACCAAGCAGCTGCACCCGCGGCTGCGCACGCGCGCCGACTACCTGGTCGGCGAGCCGGTGGACCTGACCGACCTGCGCGCGCAGGTGCGCGCGGGCCGGCCGCTGACCGGGGACCTGCTGCGCGAGGTCACCGACCGGATGATGGCCCGCGTGCGCGACCAGCTGGCCGAGCTGCGAGGAGAGCCGGTGCCCACCACGACCACCCCCCACTCCCGCCGCACGCTGCCCGGCGACCTGCCCGGGAGCGCCGCGTGAGCCGCAGCGTCGGCACGCGGGCCGCCGTCCTGGGGGCCGGCTCCTGGGGGACGACCTTCGCCAAGGTGCTCGCCGACGCCGGCTGCTCGGTGGTGCTGCACGCCCGCCGCCCGGAGCTGGCGCACGCGATCGGCGAGACCCGGGAGAACCCCGACTACCTGCCCGGCATCCGGCTGCCCGACCGGCTGCGCGCCACGGCCGACGCCGCCGAGGCGCTCGCCGACGCCGAGATCGTGGTGCTCGTCGTCCCCTCGCAGTCACTGCGGGACAACCTCACCGAGTGGGCGCCGCTGCTGCCCGCCGACGCGGTGCTGCTCTCCCTGATGAAGGGCGTCGAGCTGGGCACCACCAAGCGGATGAGCCAGGTGATCGGGGAGGTCACCGGCGCCGGCCCCGACCGGGTCGCCGCGCTCTCCGGCCCCAACCTGGCCCGCGAGATCGCCGAGGAGCAACCGGCCGCGACCGTCGTGGCCTGCGAGGACCACGACCGCGCGGCGCAGGTGCAGGCCGCCTGCCACACCCCCTACTTCCGCCCGTACACCAACCAGGACCTGGTGGGCTGCGAGCTCGGCGGCGCGGTCAAGAACGTCATCGCGCTGGCCTGCGGCATCACCGAGGGCATGGGCTTCGGCGACAACACCCGGGCCTCGCTGATCACCCGCGGGCTGGCCGAGACCGCCCGGCTGGGCGCGGCCCTGGGCGCCGAGCCCGCCACCTTCGCCGGGCTGGCCGGCCTGGGCGACCTGGTGGCCACCTGCAGCTCCCCGCTGTCGCGCAACCGCACCTTCGGCGAGCGGCTGGGGCGCGGCATGTCGGTGGAGGAGGTGCAGCGGACCACCCGGCAGGTCGCCGAGGGGGTGAAGAGCTGCCAGCCCGTGCTGGACCTCGCGCGGGCGCACGGGGTGGACATGCCGCTGACCGAGGCCGTCGTCCGGGTGTGCCACGACGGCGTCCCGGTCACCCAGATCGTCAAGGACATCATGTCGCGGGAGGCCAAGCCCGAGTGAGCGAGCTGCCCGAGGAGTGGGGTGACGGCACCCGCTCGGTCCGCGCCGGTGAGCAGGCGCCCGTGCCGGGCGCGCCGCTGCGGCCCTCGCCGGTCTTCGCCGCGCCGTTCCACCTCGGCGACCGGCCACCGCGCGCCGACGGGGCGGACGCGTACGCGCGCACCGAGCACCCCACCCTCCGGGCCTTCGAGGCGGCGGTGGGTGAGCTGGACGGCGGCCGCTGCCTGTCCTTCGCGACCGGCATGGCCGCGATCACCGCCGCGCTCATGGCCTGCGCGGGCGCGGGGGACCGGGTGGTCCTGCCCGCCGACGGCTACTACACGACCCGGCTGCTGGGCCGTGAGGAGCTCGACCGGCTGGGCCTGCGGGTGGAGTACGTGCCGACCCTGGAGATCGAGGGCCTCGCCGCCCGCGGGGGCCTCCGGGGTGCCCGGCTGGTGATGCTGGAGACGCCGAGCAACCCGCAGCTCGACGTCTGCGACATCGCCGCGGTGGCCGAGGCGGCCCGGGACGCCGGCGCGCTGCTCGTCGTCGACAACACCACCGCCACACCGCTGGCCCAGCGTCCGCTGGCCCTCGGCGCCGACCTCGCCGTCGGGGCGGACACCAAGGCGCTGACCGGCCACAGCGACCTGCTGCTGGGGCACGTGAGCACCACCGACGACGCCGTGTACGCGCGCCTGAAGAGCTGGCGGGACCACACCGGCGCGACCCCGGGGCCGTTCGAGGCCTGGCTGGGCCACCGCTCGATGGCCACGCTGGACCTGCGGCTGACCCGCCAGGCGGAGAACGCCCGCGCCGTCGCCGAGCTGCTGGCCGCCCATCCCCGGGTGACCGGGGTCCGGTGGCCGTGGCGGCCGCAGGACCCCTCGTTCGCGCTGGCCTCGCGGCAGATGACCCGTCCGGTGGGCATCGTCTCGGCGGTGCTGCCCGACGAGGCCGCCGTCGCGCGGCTGGTCGCCGCCAGCCGGCTCTGGGCGGCGGCCACCAGCTTCGGTGGTCTGCACAGCACGCTGGACCGGCGGGCCCAGTGGGGCGGGGACGCCGTCCCGCCGGGCTTCGTCCGGTTCTCCTGCGGCATCGAGGACACCGCTGACGTGGTCACCGACCTCGCCACCGCCCTGGACGCCGCCCTCGGGTGACGTACCGGAACGGCCACCCTCCAGGGTCCCTACGGCCCCGTCCAGAGGCTCGCCGCGAGCGTGCGAGCGGTGAGGAGGACGGGGTCCTTCTACGAGGCGTGCGGGGAAGGGTGGTCCTCCTGTTCAGCCGGCCGCGGCGAACTCGGCCCGCCGGCGGCGGGCCGCCCGGGCGGTCAGCCACAGGCTCACCCCGACGTAGTACCCCAGGTAGGCCAGCGACAGGGCCACCACGACCGGGTGCGGGTCGGGCACCTGCACCAGCAGGACGGCGTAGGTGACCAGCCACACCGCGGTCAGCGCCAGGCTCAGCCCGCGCAGGGCCGTCGTCCGCGACGGGTAGAGGTAGCGCACCGGCACGAACACCAGCACCGAGCACACGACGAGCACCGTGGCGACGACCGCCGGGGCCAGGTCGAGGACGACGGCGTAGAAGGCGACCACGTTCCAGTAGCTCGGGAAGCCGAGGAAGGCGTGGTCATCGGTCTTCGCGTCGACCCGGCAGAACTGGTAACAGGAGGCCAGCAGCGGCAGTGCGGCGACGACCCACCCCACGGCGCCGCCGGGCAGCGAGCCGGTCGTCCACAGCAGCACCACCGGCGCGAAGGCGTAGGTGAGGTAGTCGACGATGTCGTCGAGCCGGGCGCCGTCGAACCAGGGGATCGTCTCCTTGACCCGCAGCCGGCGGGCCAGCATCCCGTCGGTGCCGTCGACGACGAGGGCCACCAGGCCCAGCCACAGGGCGGTCACCGCGTCGCCGTCGAACGCGGCCAGCACGATGAGCAGCCCGAGCACCGAGCCTATGGCGGTGTAGAGGTGGACGGCGGCCCCCGCCAGCCGCAGCCTGCGCGAGGTCGTCGCCGTTCCGGCTGCGTTCATCGCGTCGAGGTTCCCACACCTGGACGCGGATGGTCCGTCCTGCCCGTCGTCCGGGCGCGGTGGAGGGCCTCCACTAGGGTCGGCCGCGATGAGCGGACAGGCGGGCAAGCGGCGGATCGCGGTGGTCTTCGGCGGCCGCAGCGCGGAACACCCCATCTCCTGCGTCTCCGCCGGGGCCGTCCTCGCGGCGCTGGACCCGGACCGGTACGACGTCGTCCCCGTGGGCATCACCCGCGACGGCGGCTGGGTGCTGACCGACCCGGGACAGCGGCTGGCGATCGTGGACGGCGACCTGCCGGAGGTCGCCGGCGGGACCCCGGTGACCCTGGTGGGTGACCCGAGCGGGTGCGGCCTGCTGCGCCTGGACGGCACGGGGGAGCGGATCGGCCTGGACGTCGTCTTCCCGGTGCTGCACGGCGCCTACGGCGAGGACGGCACCATCCAGGGGCTGCTGGAGATGAGCGGCATCCCCTACGTCGGCTCGGGCGTCTTCGCCAGCGCGGCGTCGATGGACAAGGAGTTCACCAAGAAGCTCCTCACCGCCGCGGGGCTGCCCCAGGGCGACCACGTGGTGCTGCGCGACCCCTCCGGGGCGCTGTCGCCCGACCCCGCGGTGCTCGACGCGGCCACCCGGGATCGGCTGGGCCTGCCGGTCTTCGTGAAGCCCTCGCGGGCCGGCTCCAGCATCGGGATCACGAAGGTCGCCGACTGGGCGCAGTTCCCCGAGGCCGTCGCGACCGCCGCCGCGGTCGACGTCAAGGTGGTCGTCGAGGCCGCCGTCCCGGGGCGGGAGATCGAGTGCGGCGTCCTGGCCACGCCCGGCGGCGGGCTGCCGCAGGCGAGCCTCCCGGCGGAGATCCGGCTGCACCCGGGCACCGACTGGTACGACTTCGCCGCCAAGTACCTCGACGACGCCGCGGACTTCGACGTCCCCGCCGACCTCACCGCCGAGCAGACCCGGGCGGTGCAGCAGGCGGCCTGCCGGGCGTACCTGGCGATGGACTGCCGCGGCCTGGCGCGGGTCGACTTCTTCCTCGGCACCGGCCCCGACGGCGCCGAGCGGCTCGTGGTCAACGAGGTGAACACCATGCCGGGGTTCACGCCGATCTCGATGTACCCGCGGGTGTGGGCGGCCTCCGGCGTCGACTTCGCCACGCTGGTGGACCGGCTGGTCGACGTCGCCCTGGCCGACGCGCCGACCGCCGCCGGCCACGCGGCGCTGGACGGCAGCCGGACGTGAACCCGGTGGCGGCCGTCGGACGCGGCGGGCTGGCGCTGCTGCTGGCCCTGCTGACCGGCTGCACCACCCCGACGGACGGCGACGCCTCCGCCGCACCGGCCGCGGCGACGCCGGCCACGCCCCAGCAGCTCGAGGCCCTCGTCGTCTCCGAGGTGCCGTCGGGCCTGCCGCGCGTCCCCGACGACGCCCTCTCCCCGCCGGCCGGGGAGAAGCTGGTCGAGGACGTCGCCGGCTACGCCGAGGACGCCGCCCGCGAGCGCGAGGTGCTCGACGACTACGGCTACCGCTTCGGCTGGGAGCGCTACTGGGGTTCGGGGTCCGGACCGCTGACCACCGTCGCCGCCCACCAGTTCGAGACGACCGACGGCGCCGCGGCGTTCACGGCGGACCTGGCCGCCCACGAGGCCGAGGTCTACGGCGGCCTGCTGCGCGAGGACCCGCCGGACCTGCCTCCGGGGTGCCGGCTGCTGCAGCTCGACCAGGGTGCACCGACGGCCGGGATGGTCGCACCGGCCGCCTTCGCCTGGTGCGCGCGCGGGGTGTTCAGCCTGACCGTCACCGCCGTCTCCGGGTCGCTGCAGTCGGCGACCGAGGAGGTCCGGGCCGTCGTGGCGGCCCAGCTGGAGCGACTGCCGACGTCCTGACGCGGGTTCAGCTGCCGGCGTCGACCGGCTGGGCCGGGAGCGTCCCGGTGATGACCGGGCCGAGGGCGGTGACCGGTGCGGAGTCGGTGTCGGCTGAGACGGTCACCTGCACGTAGACCGGCCGGTCGACGGCGGTCCAGACGATGTGGTCCGGGTCGGTGGTGTCGACCAGCCACTCGACGCCGTTGATCTGGATGAGCGGGGACGTGGGCTCCAGCGCGGCGGGGCGCTCGACGCCGCAGACCAGCACCACCGGCGGGTCGCCCCAGGCATAGGCGTACGGGGAGTCCGACCGGACCGGGCGGGACTGCTCGCCGGCCAGCTCCAGCGGCAGGGCGCCCATCAGCGCCGGGCAGTTGGCGTCGGCCTCCGGGGTCACCGGCGGCACCTCCACCGGCAGCGGCGGCAGGTCGGCCCGCTCGGGCGCTCCCGTGCCCTCGACGTCGGCGACCGCGTCGCTGGTCCGGTCGCCGGCGTCGCCCCCACCGAGGACCCGGGTGAGCACCAGCAGCACGACCACCAGGGGCAGGACGACAGCCGTGACGACGAGCGCCACCCGCCGCAGCGGGTCGTCCGGCCGGGACGGCCGCGGCGACGGGCCGGGCTCCGGGGTGGGGTTCTCGGTCAGGGCGCTCAGATGTTGACGACGGGGCAGGTCAGCGTGCGGGTGATGCCGTCGACCGACTGCACGCGGGCGACGACCAGCCGACCGAGCTCGTCGACGGTCTCGGCCTCGGCCCGGACGATCACGTCGTAGGGGCCGGTGACGTCCTCGGCCTTGGTGACACCCGCGATCTCGCTGATGGTCGACGCCACCTGGGCGGCCTTGCCGACTTCGGTCTGGATGAGGATGTAGGCGTGGACCACGGGAGACCTTTCCTCGGCTGGCGTTGCGGGTGCGGCGTCCGCGCCGGTGGGCGGACAGTTGCGCAACCTACCTCAGTGAGCTGGAGGGGCCGGTGACTCGTCCTCGTCCGCTGGTCCCGCGCGACGACCCCGCCGACAGCGTGCGGGTCGTCGGCGAGTTCGGCGTGATCGCGCGCGTGCTCGCGCGGGCCGGCGTCGCGCGGGTCGCCGAGGTCGGGCCCGGCGACGACGCGGCCGTGCTCC
Source organism: Geodermatophilus sp. (assembly GCA_035639575.1). Taxonomy (GTDB): domain Bacteria; phylum Actinomycetota; class Actinomycetes; order Mycobacteriales; family Geodermatophilaceae; genus Geodermatophilus. Next base: position 13,969 of record DASQXT010000361.1, on the reverse strand, counting down.
GGGCGCCCGACGGCCGCATGGTGGCCACCACCGACGTCCTGGTGGAGGGCCGGCACTTCCGGCGCGACTGGTCGTCGGCCGAGGACGTCGGGCACAAGGCGGCGGCGGCCAACCTCGCCGACGTGGCCGCGATGGGCGGGGTGACGACCGCGCTGCTGGTCGGCCTGGCCTGCCCGCCGGACACCCCGACGACGTGGCTGGAGGGGGTGGCCGTCGGGTTGGCCGAGGAGTGCGCGCCGCTGGGGGCGGCCGTGGTGGGCGGCGACACGGTGTCGGCGGCCCCGGACAGCGGGGGCGTCGTCCTGTCGGTGACCGCGCTCGGCGACCTGGGCGGGCGGGCGCCGGTGCTGCGTTCGGGGGCCCGGCCCGGCGACGTGCTCGCGCTGGCCGGCCGGCTGGGCTGGTCGGCGTGCGGCCTGGCCGTGCTGCGGCGCGGGTTCACCAGCCCGGCCGCCGCGGTGGCCGCGCACCGCCGTCCGGCGCCGCCGTACGCGGCCGGCCCGGCCGCGGCGGAGGCCGGCGCGACGGCGATGTGCGACGTCAGCGACGGGCTGCTCGCCGACGCCGGGCACATCGCGGAGGAGAGCGGCGTGCTCGTCGAGGTCGACCGGGCCGCTCTGGTCCGGGCGACCCTCGAGCTGCCCGGCCCGCTGCAGCAGGTGGCGGCCGCCCTCGGCGGGGACCCGATGGCCTGGGTGCTCACCGGCGGCGAGGACCACGCGCTGCTGGCCACCTTCCCGGCCGGTGCCGACCTGCCGGAGGGCTGGGCTCGGATCGGCACGGTGAGCGAGGGCGCGCCCGGGGTGCGCGTGGACGGCGAGCCGGCCGAGGCGGTCGCCACGGCCGTCGGGGCGGAGGGGACCGGTCATGCGCACTTCCGCTGACGCCCGGCTGGCCGACGGCCGCCCGGTGGCGCTGCGGTCGGTGTCCTACGACGACCCGCCGGCCCGCGAGCTCGTCGGTCGCGTGCAGCAGGAGTACGTGACCCGCTACGGCGGGCCCGACGAGGCCGTCGTCGACCCGGCCGAGTTCGAGCCCCCGACGGGGCTGTTCCTCGTGGCCGAGGTGGACGGCGTCCCCGCGGGGTGCGGCGGGTGGCGGGTGCACGCGCCCGGCGTGGCCGAGGTCAAGCGCGTGTACGTGGCGCCGGAGTTCCGCCGGCAGGGCCTGGCGCAGCTGCTCATGGCCGCGCTCGAGGACAGCGCGGCCGCGGCCGGTGCCCGCTCGGTGGTGCTGAACTCCGGGTCCCGGCAGCCCGAGGCGCTGGCGCTGTACGCCGCACTCGGTTACACCTCTGCAGCCGGGTACGGCGTGTACGCGGGCCTGCCCGGGGCCGTGTTCCTGGGAAAGCGGCTGACCGGTGAGGAGGAGCGGTGAGCGGAGCCGGTGTGGTGACGATCTCGGCGGCCTACGGCGCCGGGGGTGACCTGGTGGGTCCGGCGGTCGCCGCGCGGCTGGGCCTGGTCTTCCACGACCGCGCCATCCCCGCACAGGTGGCCGGCCGGCTCGGCGTCCCGCTGGCCGAGGCCGAGGCCAACGACGAGAACGTCGCCCGGGGGCTGTGGCGGATCGTCGCCTCGCTGGGCACCATGCCCGACCCGATGGGCGGCGTCGTCCCGGTGACCGAGCAGCTCGACGAGCGGACGTTCCGCCTGCAGACCGAGCGGGTGGTGCGCGAGATCGCCGACGGGCAGGGCGGGGTGGTCCTCGGCCGGGCCGCCGCGGTGGTGGTCGGCGACCGGCCCGGCGCGCTGCACGTCCGCCTCGACGGACCCGAGGAGCGCCGGCTCGACGCGGTGGTGGCGCGCTTCGGGCGCCCACGCGACGAGATGCGGCGGGAGCTGCGGGCCAACGACGCGGCGCGCGAGGGGTACGTGCGACGGTCCTATCGCGTCGACCCGACCTCGCCGCGCATCTACCACCTCGTCATCGACAGCACGGCGCTGCCGCAGCAGACGGTGGTCGACCTGGTGGTCGAGGCGGCCCACGCCCGCGGCATCGGCTGAGGGGTCCCCGCCCGCGACGAGATCGGCGATGTCGCCGGGAAGGCGAGAGGTCGGCCGGCCCCGAACACGACGGAGCCCGGAGGTCCGAGGACCTCCGGGCTCCGCGTAGCGACGTGCTGGAACGGCCCCGCGTCAGGGACCCGGCCCGAGCGTGCGAGGGCTGGGGGGACGCGGGGCCATTCGTCAGGCGCGCACGACCTTGCCCGCGCGGATGCACGAGGTGCAGGCGTTGATGCGGCGACGGTTGCCGGGGGCGACGAGCGCCCGCACGGACTGGATGTTCGGGTTCCAACGGCGCGGCGTCCGCCGGTGCGAGTGCGACACCGACATACCGAAACCGGGCCCCTTGCCACAGACATCGCACACGGCAGCCACGGTGGATCACTCCCAGGAGATTCGTTCACGGACGGCGGCACGCCGACGCGCCCGCACACAGACCAACGAAGAGTCTAACCGGTCCTCGGCGGAGACGTCGCGGCGGTCGGCGGAACCGCGCCTCCACCCGATCGTGCAGCCGGCGCCGTCGGTCCGCGTGGGTACCCTCCGGCCGTGCTGCCGGCGCTCGACGACGCCGCGGTCGGCCAGTGGTGCCGGGCCGCGGTCGCCGCCCTGTCCGCGGCCCGCGGCCGCATCGACGACCTCAACGTCTTCCCCGTCCCGGACGGCGACACCGGCACGAACCTGCTGGCCACCGCCGAGGCCGCCGTGGCCGCGCTCGACGAGCCGGAGGACGGCGGCACCGAGTCCGCCTGGGCACTGCTGGCCCGCGGTGCGGTGCTCGGGGCTCGCGGCAACTCCGGCACCATCCTCGCCCAGCTGTGGCGCGGGCTGGCCGACCAGCTCGCCGGGCAGCCCCCGGCCGACGGGCCGACCTTCGCCGCGGCCCTGCAGAAGGCCGCCGACACCGCCTACGGGGCGGTCGCCGACCCCGAGGAGGGGACGTTCCTCACGGTCGCGCGGGCCGGTGCCGAGGCGGCGGTCGCCGCCGGGCACGCCGACCTGGGCGAGGTGGTGCGGGCCGCGGCCGACGGCGCCCGCACTGCGCTCGAGGCGACGCCGGGCCAGCTGACCGTGCTCCGCGACGCCGGGGTGGTCGACGCCGGGGGAGCGGGGCTGTGCCTCGTCCTCGACGCGCTGGTGACCACGGTGACCGGCGTCGAGCCCGACCGCCCGTCACTGGCCCGCCGGTCCGAGCGCGGCCAGCACCACGCCCACGACCACGGCGACCTGCCGCACCAGCCGCCGGCCGGCCCCGGCAGCGAGGTGCAGTACCTGCTGGCCGACAGCGACGAGGCCGCCGTGGCGCGGCTGCAGGAGCGGCTGGCCGCCCTCGGCGACAGCCTGGTGGTCGTCGGCGTCGACACCCCCGGCGGGCGCGAGTGGAACGTGCACGTGCACGCGGCCGACGTCGGCGCCGCGATCGAGGCCGGCATCGAGGCGGGCCGCCCGTACCGCATCTCGGTCACCCCGCTGGCCCCGGTGCGACCGCCGGCGCCGGTGCCCGACGCGCGGGCGGTCGTGGCGATCGTCCCCGACGGCGGGCTGACCCGGTTGTTCGGCGACGAGGGGGCCACCGTCGTCCCCTCCGGGCCAGACGGCGTGCGGGAGGACGACGTGCTCGCCGCCGTCCTGGCGTCCGGTGCGGCCGGCGTGGTCGTGCTGCCCAACGACCCGGCGCTGACCGCCCTGGCCTCCCGCGCCGCGGAGCGGGCCCGCGAGGAGGGCCGCGACGTCGTCGTCGTCCCCACCCGTTCGCCGGTGCAGGGCCTGGCCGCGCTGGCCGTCGCCGACCCCACCCGGCGCTTCGGCGACGACGTCATCACCATGGCCGAGGCGGCCGCGGCGACCCGCTGGGCCCAGCTCGCCGTCGCCGAGCAGGAGGCGCTGACCAGCGCGGGTCGGTGCGCGCCCGGTGACGTGCTCGGCTCCGCGGAGGGCGACGTCCTGCTGATCGGCGCGGAGCCGGCCGCCGTCGCCTGCGAGCTGCTCGACCGCATGCTGTCGGCCGGCGGGGAGCTGGTCACCCTGGTCGTGGGCCCGGACGCCGGGCTCGCCGACGCCGTGTGCGCGCACCTCGCGGGCGCCCACCCGACGGTCGAGGTCACCCGCTACGACGGCGCGCCCGAGGGGGTCCCGCTGCAGGTGGGGGTGGAGTGATGGCGGTGGGGATGACGACCCGGCTGGACCGGGTGCTCGGTGCCAAGACCGCCAAGGCGATGGCGGAGTCGCTGGGGCTGCACACCGTGCGGGACCTGCTGCGCCACTACCCGCACCGCTACGCCAAGCGGGGGGAGATGACCCGCCTCGACGACGTGCAGGTCGGCGACCGGGTGACCGTGCTGGCCCAGGTCCGGTCGGTCGACAGCCGACCGATGAAGCAGCGGCGCGGCACCCTCACCGAGGTCACCGTCGGCGACGGCGCCGGGACGATGAAGCTGGTCTTCTTCAACCACCGGCACACCCGCCTGGTGCCCGGCGCCTGGGGGCTGTTCGCCGGCACGGTCAGCGAGTACCGCAGCAGGTTGCAGTTCGCCCACCCCGACTGCCACCTCATGACCGGGGACGACGAGGACGTCGACTGGGCCCGCGCGCTCATCCCGATCTACCCGGCCAGCAAGGAGGTCTCCAGCTGGGTGATCCAGCGCTCGGTGCGGCTGCTGCTCGACGCCTCCGGCGGCTTCGGCTTCGTCGAGGACCCGCTGCCCGAGCAGCTGCGCCTCCGACACGGGCTGCCGAGCCTGCCGGCCGCGCTGCTGGACATCCACCGGCCCACCTCCGACGAGGACGTCGAGCGCGCCGAGCACCGGCTCAAGTGGGACGAGGCGCTCACCCTCCAGCTGACCCTCGCCGCCCGCCGCCGCGCCGCCGCGCTGGAGCCCGGCGTGGCCCGTCCCCGGCGGTCCGGCGGGCTGCTGGACGCCGTCGACGTGGCCCTGCCCTTCGCGCTCACCGAGGGGCAGCGCGAGGTGGGGGAGGAGCTGGCCGCCGAGCTCGCCCGCGAGCAGCCCATGCACCGGCTGCTGCAGGGCGAGGTCGGCGCGGGCAAGACCGTCGTCGCGCTGCGGGCCATGGCCCAGGTCGTCGACGCCGGTGGACAGGCCGCGCTGCTGGCCCCCACCGAGGTGCTCGCCGCCCAGCACGCGCGCAGCATCAGCGCGATGCTCGGGCCGCTGGGCCGCGCCGGCGAGCTGGACGGTGACCCGGCCGGCACCCGCGTCGTGCTGCTCACCGGCTCGCAGAGGGCCGCCGCCCGGCGGGAGGGGCGCGCCGCGGTCGCCGACGGCAGCGCCGGCATCGTCATCGGCACGCACGCGCTGCTGCAGGCGGGCGTGGACTTCGCCGACCTCGGCCTGGTGGTCGTCGACGAGCAGCACCGCTTCGGCGTCGAGCAGCGCGATGCGCTGCGGGCCAAGGGCAACCGGCCCCCGCACGTGCTGGTCATGACCGCCACGCCGATCCCGCGGACCGTCGCGATGACCGTCTACGGCGACCTGGAGACCTCCACGCTGCGGCAGCTGCCCGGTGGGCGCGGGGGCGTGGCCAGCTCGGTGGTGCCGGTGCGGGACAAGCCGGCCTGGCTGGACCGCGCCTGGGAGCGGCTGCGCGAGGAGGTGGCCGCCGGCCGCCAGGCCTACGTCGTCTGCCCGCGGATCGGCGAGGACGCCGCCACCGAGGAGGAGCCCGATGACGCCGACGGCGCCCCGGCCGAGGAGGGGACGGGCCGCCGGCCGCCGCTGGCCGTCCTCGACGTCGCCGAACAGCTGCGCGAGGGGCCGCTGGCCGGGCTGCGCCTGGAGGTCCTGCACGGCCGGATGACGCCGGAGGACAAGGAGGCGCGGATGCGGGCCTTCGCCGCCGGTGAGGTCGACGTGCTGGTCGCCACCACCGTGGTCGAGGTGGGCGTCGACGTGCCCAACGCCACCGTGATGGTCGTCATGGACGCCGACCGCTTCGGCGTCAGCCAGCTGCACCAGCTGCGCGGCCGGGTCGCCCGCGGCAGGCACCAGGGGCTGTGCCTGCTGGTCTCCGAGGCACCCACCACCTCGGCGACCGGGCAGCGGCTGGCCGCGGTCGCCGGCACCTCGGACGGCTTCGAGCTCGCCCGCCTGGACCTCGAGACCCGCCGCGAGGGCGACGTCCTCGGCGCCGCCCAGTCCGGCCGCCGCTCGGGCATCCGGATGCTGTCGCTGCTGGAGGACGAGGAGCTCATCGCCGAGGCACGCGCCGAGGCCACCGCCCTGCTGGAGACCGAGCGGGGCCTCGCCGACCACCCGGGCCTGGCGATGGAGGTCGCCGCGCTGGCCACCGACGAGCGCGCCGAGTACCTCGAGAAGGCCTGAGCGAGGCGGGCGGATGACGCGACTGATCGCCGGCACCGCCGGAGGACGGCGGCTGAGGGTGCCGCCGTCGGGTGTGCGGCCCACCGGCGACCGCGCCCGGGAGGGGCTGTTCAACAGCCTCTCGACGCTGACCGACCTCGAGGGCGCCGCCGTCCTGGACCTCTACGCCGGCTCCGGCGCCCTGGGCCTCGAGGCGCTCAGCCGCGGTGCGGCCCAGGTGGTGTTCGTCGAGAACGGCCCGCGGGTGCTGCCGGTGCTGCGGGCCAACGTCGACGCGGTGGGCCTGCCCGGCGCGCGGGTCGTGTCCGGCTCGGTGCCCACGGTGGTCGCCGGGCCGCCGCCGGGCCGCTTCGACGTCGTCCTCGCCGACCCGCCCTACGCCACGCCGCTGCCCGAGGTCCTCCGGGTGCTCGAGGCGCTGGTCGCGGGGGAGTGGCTGGCCGAGGACGCCGTGGTCGTCGTCGAGCGCTCCAGCCGCGAGACGCCCTTCGAGTGGCCGACACCGCTGCGCGGACTGCGCGAGCGACGCTACGGCGAGGCCGTGCTCCGGTACGGTCGCTGTCCGTGAGGCGAGCGGTCTGCCCCGGGTCGTTCGACCCCGTGACGAACGGCCACGTCGACGTGATCACCCGGGCGGCGGCCCTGTACGACGAGCTGGTCGTCGCCGTCCTGGTGAACCCCGGCAAGGCCGGGTTGTTCAGTGTCGAGGAGCGCATGGCCCTGCTGCGCGACGCGGTCGCCGACGTGCCCAACGTGACCGTCGACAGCTTCCAGGGCCTGCTCGTCGACTACTGCCGCGCCAAGGACATCCCGGTGATCGTCAAGGGGCTGCGCGCGGTCAGCGACTTCGAGTACGAGCTGCAGATGGCGCAGATGAACCGCGAGCTGGCCGGGGTGGAGACGCTGTTCGTGCCCACCGCCCCCCAGGTGGGGCACCTGTCCTCCAGCCTGGTGAAGCAGATCGCCACCTTCGGCGGCGACGTCTCCGGGCTGGTCCCCAAGGTCGTGCAGGAGCGCCTCACCGCGCACCGGGAGCAGGGGACATGACAGAGGTCGTCTACCGGCTCTACGAGACCGTCGACGAGCTGAGCAGCGTCATCGAGAACGCCCGCAGCGTGCCGATGTCCGGCGGCTCGTGCATGGTGCCCCGCGACGTCCTGCTCGACCTGCTCGACGACCTCCGGGAGAACCTGCCCGACGAGGTGCACAAGGCCGGCGCGATCGTCGAGCAGCGCACCGAGATCCTCCAGCAGGCGCAGGCCGAGGCCGAGCGGCTGACCGGCCGCATCCGCAGCGAGACCGAGCAGGTGGTCGGTGCGGCCCGGCGGCAGCGCGAGGAGATCCTGGGCACGGCCCGCCGGCAGCGCGACGACCTCCTGGCCCGCGCCCAGGCCGAGGCCGAGGACCTGCTCGCCCAGGCCGAGGAGGAGGCCCAGCAGATCGTCGAGGAGGCCCGCCGGCACCGCGAGGCGCTGATCGCCGACGGGCAGGCCCAGCAGGCGGAGATCCTGGCGGCCGCGCAGGCCGAGCACGAGCGGCTGATCAGCGAGACCGAGGTCTACCGGGGCGCGGTCGACCGCGCCGACGAGCTCGGCGCGCAGACCGTGGCGGACGTCGCCCGGATGCGCACCGAGGTCGACGAGTACGTCGACACCCGGCTGGCCGACTTCGGCGGCACGCTCGAGCGGATGCTGCGCTCGGTCGAGAAGGCACGGGCCAGCCTCCGCGACGGCTGAGGAGGGCTCCCTCCGCTCCGGAACGGTGCCGCTCCCCATCGGGTAGGCTGGGTCCCTGGTCCCGCCGCCGGAGGTCCCCGCACCCCGGCCGGCCACCTCCCCGACGCCTACCGCGAGTACTGACATGCCTGCCGCACCGCCGCCCCGCCCAGGCGCCGCGTCCACGGACGCCCGGCGTCCCGCCGCCAACCCCTGGTTCGTGGACCTGCGGGAGCTCGGCCGCCGCGCCGGCTCGATGCACGAGATCGAGCGCTCGCTCCCGGCGCCCGCCGACTGGCGGGTCGAGCTGATCGGCGTCCCCGAGGGCGCCGAGGTCCGGCTGCGGCTGCGGCTGGAGTCGGTCATGGAGGGCGTGCTGGTCTCCGGGGAGGTCGACGTCCCCGTCACCGGCTCGTGCGCGCGCTGCCTGGAGCCGATCGAGGACACCCTCGAGCTCGACGTCCAGGAGCTGTTCGCCTACGAGGGCAGCACCACCGAGGCCACCAGCGAGGAGGACGAGGTCCGCCGCGTCGAGGGCGAGCACATCGACCTCGAGCCGATGGTCCGCGACCTCGTCGTCCTGGGCCTGCCGCTGGCGCCGACCTGCACCGAGGACTGCGCCGGGCTGTGCGTCGACTGCGGGCAGCGGCTCGACGACCTGCCCGCCGACCACACGCACGAGCAGCTCGACCCGCGCTGGGCCGGGCTCGCCCAACGCTTCGGCGCCTCGCACGCCGACCGTTCAGCCTCCGCACCGGGCACCCCCGCTGCGGACAACCCAGAGGAGAACTGACGTGGCCGTCCCGAAGCGGAAGATGTCCCGCGCCAACACCCGTGCCCGGCGTTCGCAGTGGAAGGCCTCCGCGCCGACCCTGTCGCCGTGCCCGAACCGGGCCTGCGGCCAGCCCAAGCCGCCGCACCAGGCCTGCCCGAACTGCGGGCAGTACGCGGGCCGTCAGGTCCTCTCGGTCTGACCCCGGCAGGACCAGCCGTGGGGACGACGGCCACCGGTACCCAGCCTGCTCCGGGCGGGGCCGCCGGCCGCTCCCCGGCGGGTGCGGCACACGCCGACCGCGCGGCCGCCTGGCTCCTCGACGCCCTCGGTGTCGAGTTGCCCGGCGGCCTGCTGGCGTTGGCGCTGACCCACCGCTCCTACGCCTACGAGCACGGCGGGCTGCCGACCAACGAGCGGCTGGAGTTCCTCGGTGACTCGGTGCTCGGGCTGGTCGTCACCGACGAGCTCTACCGGCGCCACCCCGAGCTGCCCGAGGGCCGGCTGGCCAAGCTGCGCGCCTCGGTGGTCAACATGACCTCGCTGGCCGGCGTCGCCCGCCGGCTCGGGGACGGCGGCCTGGGCCCGCACCTGCTGCTGGGCCGCGGCGAGGAGACCACCGGCGGGCGCGACAAGGACTCGATCCTCGCCGACGCGGTGGAGGCGCTCATCGGCGCCGTGCACGTCGGGCTGGGCCTGGAGACCGCCGCGGTGCTCGTGCACCGGCTGTTCGACCCGCTGCTCGACCAGGCCGCCACCCGCGGCGCCGGCCTGGACTGGAAGACCAGCCTCCAGGAGCTGGGCGCCCGGCTCGGCCTCGGAGCGCCGGCCTACGTGGTCGAGGACACCGGTCCCGACCACGCCAAGACCTTCACCGCCGCCGTCGTCCTCTCCGGCACCGTCCACGGCCGCGGGTCCGGGCGCACCAAGAAGGCCGCCGAGCAGGAGGCCGCGGAGGCCGCCTGGCGCGCGCTGTCCGACGGCGCCGGCCCGGACGACGGGGGAGCCGGCGGTCAGGCACCGGACGGCGCGGCCGTCCCGGCCGAGTCCGGGGCGAGCTGAGCCGCCGTGCCCGAGCTGCCCGAGGTCGAGGTGGTCCGGCGCGGTCTGGAGCGCTGGGTCGCCGGGCGCACCGTCGCCGCCGTCGAGGTGCGCCACCCGCGTGCCGTCCGCCGCCACCTCGAGGGCGTCGACCACTTCGTCGCCGCGCTGACCGGCCGCACGCTGACCGCCGCCCACCGCCGCGGCAAGTACCTGTGGCTGCCACTGGCCGGGGCCGACGGCACGCCCGCAGGTCAGGCTCTCGTCGCGCACCTGGGGATGAGCGGCCAGCTGCTGGTCGAGAAGCCCTCCCAGCCCGACGAGACGCACCTGCGCGCCCGCCTCACCTTCACCGACGGGGGTCGGGAGCTGCGCTTCGTCGACCAGCGCACGTTCGGCGGGCTGGCCGTGGAGGACGTCGACGGGGAGGACATCCCCGCCCGGCTGGCGCACATCGCCATCGACCCGCTCGACGAGGGCTTCGACGTCGACGGGTTCAGCGCGGCGCTGCGCCGTCGGCGCACCGAGGTCAAGCGGGCGCTGCTGGACCAGACGCTGATCGGCGGGGTCGGCAACATCTACGCCGACGAGTCGCTGTGGCGGGCCCGGCTGCACGGCAACCGCCCGACCGACCGGCTCACCCGGGCGCAGGTCGCCGACCTGCTGGAGGGGGTGCGGGACGTGCTGACCGAGAGCCTCGCCCAGGGCGGCACCTCCTTCGACTCGCTCTACGTCGACGTCAACGGGCAGAGCGGCTACTTCTCCCGGCACCTCGCCGTCTACGGCCAGGCCGACCGGCCCTGTCCGCGCTGCGGGACGCCGATCGTGCGCGAGTCGTTCATGAACCGCTCCAGCTACAGCTGCCCGCGCTGCCAGCCGCGCCCGAGAGCCCGCCGCTCGTGAGCGCACGGGGGCGGGAGCCCGTCAGCGGGGAGCGGAGCCACCCCGGAGGCGACCCGCGGCGCGGAGCGCCCCGCGGGAGCGGATGGTGGGCGTCGTGACGCGGCGTGCGGTCGCCCTGGTCTCGGGCTCGGTGCAGGGCGTCGGCTACCGCTGGTTCGTCCGGGGGCGGGCCGAGGCGGCGGGGCTGGCCGGCTCGGCGACCAACCTGCCCGACGGGCGCGTCGAGGTCGTCCTCGAGGGACCGGACGCGGCGGTGGACGCCGTCCTGGCCGATCTGCAGGGCCCGCGGGCGCCCGGCGCGGTGACGCGGGTCGACGTCCGGGACGAGCCGGTCGAGGGCAGGACCGGGTTCACGACGGCGTGACGAACGTGACACCTCTCTGACACGGGAGCGTTGGAGTGTGCCCGTTGACCTGCGTGTCGTGGCCTGTCACCCTGGGAACACACGGACCGCGCCGACCGTCATACGGGGCGCAGGTCATCCCCACACGCAGTCGAAAGGCCGTTGTTGCCATGGCCAAGGCCCTGTTCGGTCACGTCGTCGCCCCCGCGGAGCTCCGAGTAGCCGAGGAGAACGCAGTCCTGCGGGCCAAGGTGCGTCGTCTGGAGCAGGAACTGGAAGAGCTGCGCACCCAGCGCGAGGCCGCCATCGCCCACGAGCTGCTCAGCCTGGCCGGCGACAACGCCGAGCCGGCGCTCGCCTGAAGGACCCCTCTGCCCCCCACCGCTCGCAGGCTCGCGGCGGGCCCCTGCAGAGGGGCCGCCCCCGGGGTCCGTAGCTCTTCCTCGTGCATCTCTCCAGCCTGACGCTGAAGGGCTTCAAGTCCTTCGCCTCCGCGACGACCCTGCGCCTCGAGCCGGGGATCACCGCCGTCGTCGGACCCAACGGCTCCGGGAAGTCCAACGTCGTCGACGCCATCGCCTGGGTCCTGGGCGAGCAGGGCGCCAAGAGCCTGCGCGGCGGCAAGATGGAGGACGTCATCTTCGCCGGCACCGCCGGCCGCCCGGCCCTCGGCCGGGCCGAGGTGACCCTCACCATCGACAACGCCGACGGCGCCCTGCCGATCGACTACACCGAGGTCTCGATCACCCGGCGGATGTACCGCTCCGGGGAGAGCGAGTACGAGATCAACGGGGACAAGGTCCGGCTGCTCGACGTCCAGGAGCTGCTCAGCGACTCCGGCATCGGCCGCGAGATGCACGTGATCGTCGGCCAGGGCCAGCTCGACGCCGTCCTCTCCGGCCGCCCCGAGGACCGCCGCGCCTTCATCGAGGAGGCCGCCGGCGTCCTCAAGCACCGCAAGCGCAAGGAGAAGGCGCTCCGCAAGCTCGACGCGATGCAGGCCAACCTCGACCGGCTGGCCGACCTCACCGCCGAGCTGCGCCGCCAGCTCAAGCCGCTGGGCCGGCAGGCCGAGGTCGCCCGCCGCGCGGCGGGTGTGCAGGCCGACCTCCGCGACGCCCGGCTGCGGCTGCTCGCCGACGACCTGGTGCAGCTGCGCGACGCGCTGGACAAGGACGTCGCCGACGAGACCGCCGCCCGGGCCCGCCGCACCGTCGTCGAGGCCGACCTGGCACGGACGTCGGCGCACGAGTCGGCGCTGGAGAGCGACCTCGCCGCGAACGCCCCGCTGCTGGCCGCCGCCCAGGACACCTGGTACCGGCTCTCCGCCCTCACCGAGCGCTTCCGCGGCATCGCGCAGCTGGCCGCCGAACGGCACCGCCACCTCTCCGCCGCGCCGCCCGCGGCCGCCGCCGGCCGGGACCCCGACCAGCTCGAGGCCGAGGCCGACCGGGTCGCCGCCACCGAGGAGCAGCTCGCCGCGGGGCTGGAGGCCGAGCGCGGCCGGCTGGCCGCCGCCGTCGCCGCCCGCACCGAGGTCGAGGCCGCGCTCGCCGAGGCCGAGCGGGCCTGGGTGGCCGCCGCCCGCGCGCTGGCCGACCGCCGCGAGGGCCTGGCCCGGCTCTCCGGCCAGGTCGCCGCCGCCCGCTCCCGCGTCACCGCGGGCGAGTCGGAGATCGAGCGCCTGGCGCTCGCCGCCGGCGAGGCCGCCGACCGCGCCGAGGTCGCCGCCGAGCGGCTGGCCGAGCGCCGCGAGGCGGTCGCCGAGCAGGAGGACGGCGACATCGCCCTCGTCACCGCGCACCAGGACGCCGTCGCCGCGCACGCCGAGGCCGCGAAGGAGGTCACCGAGCTGGTCGCCGCCGAGCGCGCCGCCGAGCGCGACCGCGCCTCCGCGCAGGCCCGGCGCGACACCCTGGCCCAGGGCCTGGCGCCGGCCGACGGTGCGGCCGCGGTGCTCGCCGCGGGGCTGCCCGGCGTGCTGGGCCCGGTGACCGAGCGGGTCACCGTCGCGCCCGGCGCCGAGGTCGCGCTGTCGGCGGCCCTGGCCGGCATGGCCGACGCGCTCGTCGTCGACTCCGTCGCCGGTGCCGCCGCCGCGCTCGCCCACCTCAAGGACGTCGACGGCGGCCGGGCCGGGCTGCTGGTCACCGGCGGCCTGCCGGCGCTGCCGCGCGAGGGCTGGCCGCAGCTGCCGGAGGGCGTGCGCTGGGCCCGCGACCTCGTCGACGCCCCCGAGGAGCTGCACCCGGCCCTGGACCGCGCGCTGGACCGCGTCGCCGTCGTGCCCTCGCTCGACGTCGCCGTCGCCCTCGTCGGCCGCCACCCGCGGGTGCGGGCGGTGACCGGGGACGGCGACCTGGTCGGCTCGGACTGGTCGGTCGGCGGCCAGGCCGACGCGCCGTCCGGCCTCGAGGTCCGCGCCCGGGTGGACGACGCCGAGCGGGAGCTGACCGCCGCGTCCGCGCGCGCCGCGGAGCTCGCCGACCGGCTGGCCGCCGCGCGGGAGACCGCCCGTGCACGCTCCGCCGACGTCGACGAGACCCTCGCCGCCCGCCAGGCCGCCGACCGCAGCCGCTCCGCCGTCGCCACGCAGCTCGCCGAGCTGGGCGCGGCCGCCCGGTCGGCCACCGCCGAGGCCGAGCGCTCCGCCGCCGCCCGGGTGCGTGCCGAGCAGGCGCTCGAGCAGGCGCAGGCCGCCCTCGCCGGCCTCGAGGAGCGGTTGGCCCAGGCCGAGGCCGCACCGGTGGAGGAGGAGCCCGACCCCGCCGAGCGCGACCGGCTGCGGCTGGAGGCGGCCGCGGCCCGGCAGGCCGAGACCGAGGCGCGGCTGGCCGTGCGCACCGCCG
>DASQXT010000360.1:0-4062 GCA_035639575.1 Geodermatophilus sp. | reverse complement strand
CTGTCCCGGGCGCTGGGCGGCGCGCCGGACCCGGCCCGGGCGCTGTGGGAGCTGGCCGGCCGCCTCGGTGCCCCCCGCTCCCTGGCCGAGCTGGGCATGGCCGAGCAGGACATCCCGCGGATCGCCGACCTCGCCGTGGCCGGGGGGGCCGGGTCGTCGTATCGCAACCCCCGGCCGGTCACCCGCGACGGCATCGAGGCGCTGCTCCGCGCCGCCTGGGCAGGGGAACCCCCGCCCGTCCCGCGCGGATAGCACGGCGGAGAGGTCACTCACCGCTCGAGGTGCTCGCGCAGGGCCGCGTTCACCACGTCCGGGTCCGTGGCGTTGGGCAGGTGGGCCGCGTCGGGGACCACGAGGAACTGCGCGCCGGGGATGCCGTCGGCGATGAGCCGCACCATGTCGACCGGCGTGGCAGGGTCCTCGGCGCCGGCGATGGCGAGCGATGGCGTACTGATCCCGCCCAGACGGTTCCGGACGTCGAACGAGCCGATCGCCTCGCAGCAGGCGGCGTAGCCCTCGGCCGGGGTGGTCCGCAGCATGGTGAGCAGTCGTTCCGCCTCACCCGGATGCCGTGCGCCCCAGGGGGCGGTGAACCAGGTGCCCGTGCGTGAGGGCACGAGGAACTGGGTCCCCTGTTCCCGCACCTGCTGGGCCCGCACGGCCCAGGAGGGCGGGTCGGCGAACCGAGCGGCCGAAGCGATGACCGCCAGCCTCTCCAGCCGGTCCGGGACGGTCAGCGCCAGGTGCAGGCCGATCGCCCCGCCGATGGAGACACCGGCGTAGGAGAAGCGCTCGATCCCCAGCCGGTCGAGCAGGGCCAGCACGTCCCCGGCCAGGTCGGCCATCGTGCAGGCGCCCGGTACGACCTCCGAGCCCCCGTGCCCGCGGAGGTCGTAGCGCACCACCCGGTGGGTGCGGGCGAACTCCACCGCCTGTGCGTCGAACAGGCCCGTGTCGGTGCCCAGCGAGGGGCCGAGCACGAGCGCGGGCGCATCGACCGAGCCGTCCTGGACGTGGTGGAGGCGCGCTGTCGAGGTCACCCGGTCCTCCCGGGCGTGGCCGCGCCGGCTGCGGGGGCGAAGCCGAAGCGGTGGTGGTCCCAACCGTCGCGCAGCGGTCCCCAGTAGTCGAAGCGCACCTGCTTGACCGCGTACCGCCAACCCCCGGCGGTACGGACGACGCTGTCCGAGTAGCGCCCGGCGGCGACGTGCGGGACGCCGTCGACGACGCACGGTTGCCACAGCATCGAGCGCACCGTCGCCGTGTCGCCGTCCACCGCGATCTCGTGGTTGGAGACGTGGTGCCAGAACCTCATCCCGCTGTCGGCGAGGCCGCTGAAGAAGGCCAGCAGATCGGCCGAACCGGTGGCGACGGCCAGCCCGTCGAAGGTCCCGTCCGCCGTGAACAGCGCCACCAGCCCCGGCCAGTTCCCGGTGTCGATGAGCCGGCAGTAGGCGGCATCCAGGTCCCGGATCGCCTCGACGTCCTCGAGCCGGCGCAGCCGCGCCTCGAGATCGCTCACGGGTTCGCCGACAGGGCTGAGGGGTGCTCGGTGAGCGGGGTGACGGAGACGGTCATGAAGGGGAACAGCGGCAGGTTCCACAGGATGTCGTGGAGTTCGTCGGTGCCGGAGACGTCGAAGACGCTGATGTTGCTGTACTGGCCGACCACCCGCCAGAGGTGCACCCAGACGCCCGTGCGCTGCAGGTCCAACGCGCGGGCCTTCTCCGTGGCCAGCAGCGTGGCCCGCTCGTCGGGGTCGAGGTCGCGGGGGACGGCGACGTCCATGCGGACGTGGAACAGCATGCTCAGCTCCTCACTGGTCAGGTGCGGGTGCACCGGGCGACGGCGGTGCGGTCGAGTTCCACCCCGAGCCCCGACCCGTCGGGCAGGTGCAGCCCTCGGGGGAGGGGCACCGGGACGCCGGGGCTGCGAACCCATGCGTCGTGCACGGCGACCCCGACGGCCGCCTCCGCTCTCCGCGCGCTCGGTGGGTCAGCGTCGGTCGGTGAAGATGGAGACGTCGTCGTTCCCGATGAGGTCGGGCACGGTCCAGCCGTCGAGGTCGTACTCGGCCAGGCACGCCTCGGCCAGGCCCTTCATCTGCGCGGTCGTGCCCATGGCCTCGGCGGTGAAGAGCAGTTCAGCGCGCACGCCCTCGTGGTTGCCGGAGTAGTTGCGCTCGTAGAGCTCGTGACGGCCACCGAACTCGGTGCCGACCGAGTCCCACAGCGCCTTCATCAGCTTGACGCGCTCCACCGCGTCGATCCCGTTCGAGCCCCGGACGTACCGGTCCAGGTAGGGCCGGACCTCCGGGGTCTTGAAGTCGATCGCGTGTGAGTTGAGGTAGATCAGCCCGCTCGACACGTCCTGCTGGATGATCTCCTTGACCCGCGGATAGCCCTGCATCATGAACATCCGGTAGGTGAACGCGTACTCGAGCTTGGGCAGCAGTGCGCCGTCCTTCCACTCGTCCGGCGTCCGGGCCAGCGCGTCCGACAACGCCCAGAAGACGTTGCGCCAGCCGATGACCTCACCGGCGCGGGTCTGCACGCCGCGGAAGTCCTTGGTGCCGGTCGCCTCGAGCGCCTTGAGCAGCAGCCCGGCGATGAAGTCGAGCTTGACGGCCAGCCGGGTGCAACCGTGGAGGGCGAAGCGTGGCAGGAAGCCTGACTGCGGGAAGAAGTCGTTGATCTTCTCGATGTCGCCGTAGACGAAGACGTTCTCCCACGGCACGAGCACCTTGTCGAAGATGAAGATCGTGTCGTTCTCGTCCAGCCGGCTCGACAGCGGGTAGTCGAACGGGCTGCCCATGACCGCGGCCTGCTGGCTGTAGGAAGCCCGGCAGATCAGCTTCACGCCGGGTGCGCTCATCGGCACCGTGCAGATGAGCGCGAACTCCTTCTTCCTGATCGGCAGCCCGTAGTGGGCGATGAAGTTGTAGTTCGTGATCGCCGAGCCGGTGGCCACGACCTTGGCCCCGGACACGATGAGCCCGGCATCGGTCTCCTCCTCCACCTTCATGAAGACGTCGCCGACCTCGTCGGGCGGCAGGTTGCGGTCGACCGGCGGGTTGATGATCGCGTGGTTCCAGTAGAGGACCTTCTCCTGCGACTCCCGGTACCAGCGCTTCGCGTTCTCCTGGTAGGGGTCGTAGAAGTCGCTGTTCGCGCCCAGGGTGCCGAGGAAGCTGGCCTTGTAGTCGGGGGAGCGGCCCATCCAGCCGTAGGTCATCCGCGCCCAGGCCGCGATGGCGTCGCGGTCGGCGACCATGTCCTCGACCGAGTGCGGTGCCCGGAAGAAGGGATGGGTGACTCCGCCGTTGCCGGTGTCGGTCGGCGTCGTCACCACGTCCCGTCGGGCGGGGTCGTGCAGGGCGTCGTACAACCGGGCGGTCATCCGCACGGAGTTGCGGAAGGCCGGGTGGGTGGTCACGTCGGCGACCCGCTCGCCGTAGATCCACACCTCGCGGTCGTCGCGCAGGCTCTCGACGTACTCGTCGCCGGTCATCGGCCGACTGGCCGTGGGCGTGCCCGGGGCAGCGGGAACGGTGGCCGGGCGTTCTCGTTCGAGTGTCACGGAGGGCCCCTTCTGCATCGGTGGAGTCGGGCGGGTGGTGGGCGGCGCCGTGGTGCAGCGGCGTGCCCGGTCAGGGCGCGGCCCGGGAGCGGTGCGGGCGCAGCGGGGTGAAGCTCGGGTGGGCGCCGAACCAGCCCAGCTCAGGGCTGTCCAGCGACGCGGCCCAGTGGACGCCGGTGGCCGGAGGGGCCAGCTCGCGGAAGCGCCCGCCGAAGAACAGGAGGGGGTCGGCGTCGGTCACGGCCAGGTCGGCGACCTCGCCGATGACGATCAGGTGGTCCCCGCCGTCGTAGGTGCGCCAGGGCAGGCAGGAGATGGTGGCGGCGTTGCCGACGAGGACCGGGGCCGTCGGTCCGTCGGCCCACGCCGGTTCGGGTCGCTGGGGGCGGCCGGCGAAGTGCCACGCGGTGTCGAGCTGCTCCGTGGACAGGACGTTGACCGCGAAGGGTGCCCCCTCCAGGTACCGGCGGGCCCTCGACTCAC
>DASQXT010000359.1:0-5038 GCA_035639575.1 Geodermatophilus sp. | reverse complement strand
TCGGCCGCGATCGTCGCGGCGCTGCGCGCGGGCGCCGCCGCCGGCTGCGACACCGCGGGGCTGCAGGTCGACACCGAGAACCCGACCGGGGCGTTCGGGTTGTACCGGCAGCTGGGGTTCACACCCGTGCGCACCCGCGTCCAGTGGGCCTGCACCCGCCTCCCGGGGACGTGAGCCGGGCCGACGACGCCGGGCTGCGCGGCTGGCCGTGCTCGATCGGACCGGCGGACGACGGTCGATAGATTCCGCGCATGGTCAGCGCCGTTCCACCCGCCCCCGACGTCGCCCGTGCGCACCGCGCCGTCGAGCCGCTGCACAACCACGTGTACTTCTCCCCCGAGCAGGACGAGTACCTGACCGCGGTCGGGCTGCGCCCCGGCCGGATGTGCTACTTCGCCGGGCGCGCGGCCGCGATGGGCGCGGTCGGTCCGGGCACCGTGACGGCGACCTTCGCCAACTTCGCCCCCGCGCTCGTGGCCCGGCACGTGCCGCGCGCCTGGACCCTCGCCACCCCGGAGCAGGTGCTCGCCGCCCGCCTCGACGGCGCCCGCGCCTCGCTGACCCGGCTGCTCGGGGGTGCGGACGCCGCCTCCGCGCCCGAGGTGGCCGAGCTCGCCGGCCTGCTGCGGGAGGCCTGCACCGCCCTCACCCCCGAGGGCCGCCCGCTCTACGCCGGGCACGCCGACCAGCCCTGGCCCGAGGAGCCGGTGCTGTCGCTGTGGCACGGCGCCACGCTGCTGCGCGAGCACCGCGGTGACGGGCACGTCGCCTGCCTGCTGCGGGCGGGGCTCACCGGCCTCGAGTCGCTGGTCACCCACACGCTGACCGGCCGCGGTTTCACCGAGGCCGCGGCCAAGGCCACCCGCGGCTGGAGCGACGAGGAGTGGGCCGCGGCCACCGACCGGCTGGCCGCGCGCGGCCTGGTTGCCGACGGCGCGCTGACCGAGGTCGGGGTGGCGCTGCGCGCCGAGATCGAGGCCGGCACCGACGAGCTCTCCGCGACGCCCTGGGTGCACCTGGGCGCGGAGCGGACCTCCCGGGTGGTCGAGCTCGGCCGCGGCCTGTCGGCGCGGCTGGTGGCGGCCGGCGCCTACCCGGCGGGCGTCCTGGCCGGCCGGTGAACGAGCCCCGCGTCCCGGAGTCGGACGACGACGGGCCGACGGCGGAGCTGCTGCGCGCGCGCCGCGGCGGCGAGCTCTCCGCGCTGGACCGGTTGCTGCTGCACAGCCCGCCGGTCGCCGAGGGGTGGAACGCGCTGCTCGGGGCGCTGCGCGGGGCCACGACGCTGCCGGCCGACCTGCGCGAGCTGGTGGTGCTGCGGGTGGCGGTGCTCAACGACGCCGCGTTCGAGTGGGTGTCGCACGAGCCGATCGCCCGCCGCGCCGGTCTGGCCGAGCTGCAGCTGCAGGTGCTGCGCCGTCCCGATGCCGCCGCCGAGCCGGTGTGGACGCCGCTGCAGGCCGCCGTCCTCGCCTTCACCGACGCCTCGACGCGCGACGTCGTCGTCCCCGACGAGGTGTTCGCCGGCGTCCGGGAGCACCTCGACGACCGGCAGGTGGTGGAGCTGACCGTGCTGGTGGGCGGCTACGCGATGGTGTCGCGCTTCCTCGTCGCGCTGGCCGTGCCGCCGCCGGACGGAGAGGTCCCCGGCTGAGCCGAGCCGCCTGGGGTCGGCTCTCGTCGACGGACGAGAGCAGACCGCCTCCGGCGTCGTTCACCCGGCCGGGGGAGCCGGGTGGACAGCACGTGTCACGATGGACGACGGCCCACCCGAGCGGGCCGACCCACGGACGACGGGAGGTGCTGTGCCATGCGCAGTGAACCGCCCAGTACCGGCACCGGGGGTCCCACCCGCTGAGCGCTCGCGCGCGGTGCGGACCCCGGACGAGTCCCCCGCTCCAGCGTCTCCCCGGGAGTCCGCCGTGGTCGACCGCCGTCGTGCGTCCCTCACCGCCCTGTCCACCCTGGCCCGCCGGCCGCGTCCCGAGCTGACCCTCGCGCCCGCGCCGCAGCCCCCGGCTCCGGTCGCGCCGCAGCGGCAGTCGCTGATCGTCGACAACGCCGTCTACTCCTCGGGACGGCGGGTGGCGACGCCGGACAGCGTCGCCGAGAGCCACGAGTGGCTGGTCGAGGACCCCGACCGCCTGGTGTGGCTGGGCCTCTACCGGCCCGAGCCCGGTGAGCTCGGTGAGCTGGCCGAGCAGTACGACCTGCCCGAGCTGGCGGTCGAGGACGCGATCAAGGCCCACCAGCGGCCGAAGTTCGAGCGCTACGGGGACACGCTGTTCGTCGTCCTCAAGGCCGCTCGGTACCTCGACGCCGCCGAGGAGGTGGAGTTCGGCGAGCTGCACCTGTTCCTGGGCCGGAACTTCGCCATCACCGTGCGGCACAGCGAGTCCCCGGACCTCTCCCGCGTGCGCCGGCGGCTGGAGAGCGAGCCGGCGCTGCTGGAGAAGGGCAGCGAGGCGGTGCTGTACGCCATCCTCGACGCCGTCGTCGACGGGTACTCGCCGGTGGTCGCGGGGCTGGCCACGGACATCGACGAGATCGAGACCGAGGTCTTCCGCGGCGACCCCGGCGTCTCGCGGCGCATCTACGAGCTCTCGCAGGAGGTGCTGGAGTTCCAGCGCGCCGCGCAGCCGCTCACCGGCATCCTCGGCGCGATCGCCGCCGGCTTCGACAAGTACGACGTCGACGAGGACCTGCGCAGCTACCTGCGCGACGTCGCCGACCACGTCACCTCGGTCACCGAGCGGGTGGAGGCCTTCCGGCTGCAGCTGCGCGACATCCTCACCGTGAACGCGACGCTGGTGGCGCAGCGGCAGAACGAGGAGATCCGCGAGCTCACCGAGGCCTCGATCGCGCAGGGCGAGGAGGTCAAGAAGATCTCCGCGTGGGCGGCCATCCTCTTCGCGCCGACGCTGGTCGGGACGGTGTACGGGATGAACTTCGACGACATGCCCGAGCTGCACTGGTCGTTCGGCTACCCGATGGCGCTGCTGGCGATGGTCGGGGTGAGCCTGGCGCTGTACGCCGTCTTCAAGCGCCGCGGCTGGATCTGAGGGAGGACCCGTGCCGGAGCGCCGGGACGGGGCCGGTGCGGCGGGGGAACAACCCGTCGGCGGGTGCCGTTAGGCTGTCTGCACAACTACACAGGGGGTGAATGGTCTCGACTGCGGTCGGATGACCAGGGGAAGCGAGCCGAGGAAGCCGACGATGAGCTCGTTAACCACGCGTCGGAAACAACACAAGCGCCGACTCCAGTCAGCGCGAGTTCGCCCTCGCTGCCTGATAGCAGCGTAGGCAACTCTGTCAGCCCGGGTTCGTCATCGGCCCGGATCCTGGCATCAGCTAGATGACTCACCGTGCGTGCCGGTCGCGGGCGCGCGCGGGACACCGAACAGCGACTGGGCCCGTCACATCGACTTGTTCGTGAGATCGATGGGGTCGAGCAGAGACGGAGCGGACTGCGCTCGGAGAAGCCCTGGTGATGCGTCGTAGGACGCGGGTTCGATTCCCGCCACCTCCACCCACCCCTGTTCCACCACGGAGGGCCCGGTCAGCCGACCGGGCCCTCCGTGCGTCTGCCCCGCCGCTCGCGACCCCACTCCTCACGACGTCGGGGTCAGGCGGCTCCGTCCCACGGCCGCACCCGCGGCAGCCACCCCCGGACGTTCCGCCGGTACTCCCGGTACTCGTCGCCGTACTCGAGCTCCAGCGTCGGCTCCTCGTAGCCCAGCACGAACAGCACCACCGCGAGGAGCACGACGCCCGCGTAGAGCAGGGTCCCCCCGCTCCCGGACAGCAGTGCCTGCCCGAGGATGATCGTCAGCACCGCCAGGTACATCGGGTTGCGCACGTACCGGTACGGCCCGACGACGACGAGGTGACCGGTCGGCACCGGTGGCGCGGGCGTCCCGTCGGCGCGAGCGAAACGGACGAACGCGTCGAGCAGCACGACGACGCCGCTCAGGATCACGATGCCCGCCCCGATCGCGACCGGCGAGCACGCGGTCCACGTGCCGGAGGTGGCCACCGCGCTCAGCACGCTGCCCGGGCCGGCGACGGAGTGCTCGGCGCTCTCGGGGTGCCGGCAGCGACGGCGGCCTGGTCCCGTCCACGTCCTCGCCGGTCCGCCCGCTACGCGGTGAGGTCGAACACGTGGTCGGGGCTGATGACCTGGGTGATCGCGGTACCGAACGCCGACGACGGTGGTTCTCCGCTGCCGGGCACGGACTCGTCGGTGTTGAGCAGCACCACCAGGGTGAGGTCGTCCTGCGGCAGGTACACCACGAGGGTCTGGTAGCCGGGCAGCGACCCGTTGTGCCCGATCCACCCGTCGACGTCGAAGAGTCCCAGCCCGTACCCGGCCGCGGGGTTGAAGCCCGGAGGCGTGACCGTCTCCAGGCGCTGAGCCTGGGTCTCCGGCTCGAGCAGGGTGCCGGTGGCCAGAGCCCTGGCCCAGGTCCGCATGTCGTCGAGGGTCGAGATCACCGCGCCGGCGGCCCATCCCCACGACGGGTTCCAGTCGGTCGCGACGGTCTCGCTGCCGTCCAGGGTCTGCTGCGTGTAGCCCTGGGCGTGCGGCTGCGGGAAGGCGTTGTCGGTCGGGAAGGAGGTGTCCTCGAGTTCGAGCGGCTGGAACACGCGCTGCTCCAGGAACTCGTGCAGGGGCAGACCGCTGACCTGCTCGATGACGAGTCCGAGCAGGGTGGTGTTGGTGTTGCTGTAGTGGAAGCCCTGCCCGGGTGGGAAGTCCAGCGGGTGGGCGAAGGCGTAGCCCAGCAGTTCCTGCGGGGTGAAGGGCCGGTACGGGTCGGTCACCAGAGCGCGCTGGAAGTCCTCGTCCTCGCTGTAGTTGAACAGCCCGCTCTGCATCCGGGCCAGCTCCCGCAGCGTGATCCGGTCGCCCTCGGGCACCCCCGGGACGTACGTGCCGATGGGGTCGTCCAACGCCACCGCGCCGTCGTCGACGAGCTGGAGGACGCCGGTGACCGTGAAGGTCTTCGTCTCACTGCCGATGCGGTGGTAGAAGTCC
>DASQXT010000358.1:0-6621 GCA_035639575.1 Geodermatophilus sp. | reverse complement strand
TCGGGCGACGTCAGGAGCTGGTGAGGACGACGAGCTGCTGGGTGGCCCGGGTCATCGCGACGTAGCGGTCGACCGCTCCCTCGACGCCCTCGCCGAACGCCTCGGGGTCGACGAGGACGACGAGGTCGAACTCGAGCCCCTTGGCCAGCTCGGGGGTCAGCGACCGGACGCGGGACGTCGCCGGGAGCGTGGGACCGCCGATGACGCAGGCGGTCCCTTCTCCGTCGGCGTGCGCAGCGAGCCAGGTGTCGAGGACCGCGTCCAGCTGCGAGGCCGGTCCGTGGACGACGGGCACGCCGGTGCCGCGGACGGAGGTCGGCACGTTCGCGTCCGGGAGCACCGCCCGGATGACCGGCTCGGCCTCCGCCATGACCTCCTCCGGCGTCCGGTAGTTGATCGTCAGCGACGCCAGGGTGATCTCCTCCAGCCCGATCCGCCGGAGCCGTTCCTGCCACGACTCCGGGAAACCGTGCCTCGCCTGGGCGCGGTCGCCGACGATGGTGAAGCTGCGCGACGGGCAGCGGAGCAGCAGCACCTGCCACTCGGCGTCGGTCAGCTCCTGGGCCTCGTCCACGACGACGTGCGCGAACGGGCCGGCGAGCGCGTCCCGGTCGGCGGTGGGCAGGGCGGCGTCGTCGACCAGGGCGTTCCGCAGGTCCTGCCCGCGCAGCATCGACATCACCAGCATCTCGGAGTCGTCGGCCGCGATCAGGTCGTCGACCACACTGGTCATCTGTTCGGCAGCGGAAGCGGCAGCCGCCTGCTGCCGTCGCTTGCGTCGTGCCGCCTCGGGGTCGCCGAGGCGCTGTCGTGCCGCGTCCAGGAGCGGCAGGTCGGACACCGTCCAGGCCCGGGCGTCCTCCCGCTGCAGCGCCCGCACCTCGTCGGCGCGCAGCCAGGGAGCGCACCGCCGCAGGTAGGCCGGCACCGACCACAGGTCCCCGACGAGGTCGGTGGCCTCCAGCAGCGGCCAGGAGCGCTCGAAAGCCGCGCGCAACTCCCGGTCCCGCGCCACCGCGCTGCGGACGACGTCGTCGTCGACCTCGCCGTCGTGCGCGTCCACCACGATCGACAGCAGCGCCTCCCACACCTGCTCGCGCGCCTCGTTGTGCGGCGTCCCGGCGTCGCGGGCGTCGAACGCCTCGGCCCAGTCGTCGGGACCGAGCTCCACGTCGCACCAGGGGGTCTCGACCGTCGTCCCCTCGCGGGGCGGCTCCTCGTGGAACCGGACGGCCGCCTCGATCGCCGTCACCATGTCCGCGGAGGACTTGAGGCGGGCCACCTCCGGGTCGGCCTCCACGCCGGCGGCGGCTCCCTCCGGGACGAGGTCGCGCAGCGTGCAGGTGAGCACGCCCTCCTCGCCGAGGCTGGGCAGGACGTCCGCGACGTAGGCCAGGTAGGGCTGGTGCGGGCCGACGAACAGCACACCGCCCCGGTGGTGCCCGAGGCGCGGGTCGGAGTAGAGGAGGTAGGCGGTGCGGTGCAGGGCCACGACGGTCTTCCCCGTGCCCGGGCCGCCGTCGACGACGAGGGCCCCGCGGGACCCCGCGCGGATGATGGCGTCCTGGTCGGCCTGGATGGTGCCGAGCACGTCGCGCATCCGGGGTGACCGGCTGCTGCCGAGGCTGGCGATGAAGGCGGACTGGTCGTCGAGCGCGGCGGCGTGCCCGGCGAAGCCGTCCGCGGTGAAGACCTCGTCCCAGTAGTCGGTGATCCGGCCGCGGGTCCAGCGGTACCTGCGGCGGCTGAGCAGTCCCATGGGGTCGGCGTGGGTCGCTCCGAAGAACGGCTCGGCCGCGGGGGAGCGCCAGTCCACGAGCAGCCGACGACCCGCGCTGTCGGTGAGACCGAGTCGTCCGACGTACACGGCCTCGGCGCCGTCCGCCGGGTCCATCCGTCCGAGGCACAGGTCGAGACCGAAGCGGCGCAGGGTGCGCAGCCGGGCGGTCAGCCGGTGGACCTCCAGGTCCCGGTTGAGGGCCTCCTCGCCGCTGCCGCCGGGTGCCCTGCGCTCGGCGTCGAGGCGCTCGGACAGGTCGGCGATCGCGTGCCGGAGGCTCTCGGCGACGGCCGCGAAGTGCCGCTCGTCGTCGGCGATCAGCCCGGGGTCGGCCTTGTGGGACCGGTCGGGGAGGTCGAACACGCCGGTGGCCGGGGACGCCACCTCGGCTCCGATCGACTTCCCCCACGACTCGTACGTCGACGACGGCACAGGCACTCCCGACTCCGTTCCCGCAGGTCTCGGCCTCGGTCGGCGATTCTGCGGCCGGTCCCGGCTCTTGCCGCAAGTCCCCCCGTGCGCTATAGGTTGGAGTTGAGGGGATGGGTCCTCGTCCCCGGGGGTCCGCTGACGCCGCCGTGACGCCCCCGCCGTCGACCGCTCCACGGAGTGCCGTCCGGTGGCCGTGCCCCCGTCAGGCGAGCGCCTGCCGCAGCACGTCGGCGTTGTCGAGGTACCAGCGACGCGTCCGTTCGGCCCGTCTCATCGCCCCGCCGGCCAGGTACTCGGAGAAGGCGGGATGGCCGTTCGCGGCCGCCGTCCCGACGATGTCGTACAGCCACTGGTGGTTGTGCAGGACCGCGGGGACGAGGGCCTCCCGCTCACCCCGGTCCAGGCCGTAGCTGTCCACGAAGAGCCGGAGGCGGTGCAGCGCCCGGCCGCGCCTGCTGTCGTCGATGTAGCGGTCCGGCCGCAGCGGGGCCCACAGTCGCGTGGCACAGGCGACGTCCCACACCCGGCAGCCCGGGCTGGCGAGGTCGAAGTCGATCAGCGCGGCGGCCCGCCCGTCGCGGAAGACGACGTTGTCCAGGTTGACGTCGTTGTGACTGACGAGCTGCCCGGCGAACGGCGGGGGCGGCGACGGCGGCCACGGGTGCGGCGCCGGGGAGAAGCTGCTGACCGCGCGGTGGTAGTCGCGCAGCAGGTGGGCGACGCTGACGAGCGCCTCGTCGCTGAGGGCCCAGGCGGGGTAGGGCGGCGTGACGGCCGTCCCGGAGACGTAGGAGAGGACCTCCCGCCCCTGCTCGTCCACGCCGAGGAACCGGGGGGCGCCGTCGAACCCGACGTCGGCGAGGTGACGCAGCAGGGCGTGGGTCGCCGGACTCGTGGCGCGCTGGGGCCGCCGGACGGTGTCGCCGACGCGCACCACCTGTCCGCGGTTGGCGGTACCACCCAGGAGGAGGACCTCGGACTCGGTCTCGCCCGGCATCGGCCTCCTCAGGTCGTCCACGGCCGGTCCGCCCGGGCGCTCACTCCTCGAGGACGGCGTGCGCCAGGGCCGTGTGGGTCACGATGCCACCGACGAGACCGCTGCGGAGCGCGGCGCGGACGGCGGGGCTCTTCGACTCCCCGTAGGGGACGACGATCACCTCGGGGATGGCCCGCATCTGCTCCGCGTCGATGCCGATCATCCGCTCGGACAGCTCCGTCCGGATGGCCTCGCCCTCGGCCGAGAGGAAGACGCCGGACACGTCGGCGCAGACCCCCAGCTGGTGCAGCGCCGTGCGCTCGTCCTCGGACAGCGCGTCGTACAGGGTGGACTGGCCGGGCTTCCAGAGACCGACCCCCGCCACGGCCTTGGTCACGAGGGGCAGCTGGGCGAAGGCGCGCGCCACCTCGGGCTGACCCCGGAGAGCCCGCGCGGTGGCCGCGTCGGGGACCGTGAAAGGCGCGTAGAAGACGTGTGCCGCACCCCCCGATGCGCTGGCCACCTCCCGGACGACGTCCACCGACGTGTCGGGCCCGTCCGGCAGCGAGAGGGCCCCGGTGAGCTGGACGACCGGCGTCCCGGGCAGCGGTGGCAGCGCCCGGGCCATCGCGCTCACCGCCCTGGCCCACGCCAGACCGAGCACGTCCTGCGGCGTGATGATCTCCGCGAGCAGCCGGGCCGCCGCCCGCCCGAGGTGCCCACGGAGGGAGTCGGCGTCGTCGTCGGGGGTGTCGATGACGACCGAGTGCTGCAACCGGAACCGGTCCTGCAGCCGGGTGGACAGGTCGACGTCGATCTCGCCCTGGTGGCGGATCTCGATGCGCACCAGCCCGCTCTCGCGGGCCGCGTCGAGCAGCCGGGCGACCTTGAAGCGGCTCAGGCCGAACTCCGCGGCGATCTCCACCTTCGACCGGCCGTCGATGTAGTACCTCCGCGCGACCGATGCCGTGAGGACGACCCGGGCCGGGCCGTCGTGCGCCTCTGCCATGCGCGTCTCCTGCTCATGTGAGCGTCCCGGTGCTCACTATGGCACACCTCTTGACGTCACCCGATCGTGTGATGAGACTCACCTCACACACATCTGAGACCCCCTCTGCTCATATGAGCGAGCGCGTGGTCGGCCCGGGGAGGACTGCACCGTGCACAGACACGTGCGACCTGCACTCGCCGCTGCGACGGCGACCGCACTGGCCCTGGGGGTCGGCGGCTGCGCCGGCTGGGGCGGGGGTCCCGCCGCCGGCGGGCCGGACACCATCAACGTGCTGATGGTCAACAACCCGCAGATGGTCGACCTGCAGCAGCTCACCGCCGACCACTTCACCGCGGAGACCGGCATCACGGTCAACTACACGGTGCTGCCGGAGAACGACGTCCGCGACAAGATCAGCCAGGAGTTCTCCAGCCAGGCGGGTCAGTACGACGTCGCCACCCTGAGCAACTTCGAGATCCCCATCTACGCCCGGAGCGGGTGGATCGCCCCGCTGGACGACTACGTCGCCGCCGACGCCGCGTTCGACCAGGGCGACGTCCTCGGCCCGCTGACGGCGTCGCTGTCCGGCGACGACGGCCGGCTGTACGGCGAACCGTTCTACGGCGAGTCCTCCTTCCTGATGTACCGCAAGGACGTCCTGGACGAGGCCGGCATCCAGATGCCGGCGAACCCGACCTGGCAGGAGGTCGCGGACATCGCAGCCCGGGTCGACGGCATCGAGCCCGGGATGGCCGGGATCTGCCTGCGTGGCCAGCCCGGGTGGGGTCAGGTGTTCGCGCCGCTGACGACGGTGGTGAACACCTTCGGGGGCACCTGGTTCACCGCGGACTGGCAGCCGCAGGTGGACAGCGAGGAGTTCCGGACCGCCGTGCAGTTCTACGTGGACCTCGTCCGGGAGCACGGTGAGGTCGGTGCACCGCAGGCCGGCTTCACCGAGTGCCTCAACAACGTGGTCCAGGGCAACGCGGCGATGTGGTACGACGCGACCTCGGCCGCCGGGTCGCTCGAGGCCGCCGACTCCCCGGTCAAGGGCAAGATGGGCTACGCCGCCGCTCCCGTGGTCGACACCGACAGCTCGGGCTGGCTGTACGCCTGGTCCTGGAGCATCCAGCAGGCGAGCGCGAAGAAGGACGCCGCCTGGAAGTTCATCTCCTGGGCCTCCAGCGCGCAGTACGAGCAGCTCGTGGGCGAGGAGCTCGGCTGGTCCAAGGTCCCCGCCGGCAAGCGGGCGTCGACGTACGAGAACCCGGACTACCTGGCCGAGGCGTCGGCGTTCGCCCAGCCCACCCTGGCGGCCATCCAGGCCGCCGACCCCAACGACCCGGGCGTGCAGCCCCGCCCGGCGCCGGGCATCCAGTTCGTCGACATCCCGGAGTTCCCCGATCTGGCCACCCAGGTGTCCCAGGACGTCAGCTCCGCGATCGCCGGGCGGATGACCGTCGACGACGCGCTCCAACGGGGGCAGCAGCTCGCCGAGGACGTCGCCGAGCGCTACCAGGAGCGGGAGTCGAAGTGACCGAGCCGGCAGGACGATCTCAGGGGGAGGCCGCGGGATGAGCACCACGCTCGAGACCAGCCGGGGAAGCGGTCAGCAACCGCCGACACCGCCTCCGGTGCCGCCCTCGCCGGGCGGAGCGCTGCGCCGGTCCGCCGACTG
Source organism: Geodermatophilus sp. (assembly GCA_035639575.1). GTDB lineage: Bacteria > Actinomycetota > Actinomycetes > Mycobacteriales > Geodermatophilaceae > Geodermatophilus. Next base: position 764 of record DASQXT010000358.1, on the reverse strand, counting down.
GGCCCGCCGGGCGCCGCTGCTGCCCGCACTCGTGTTCACGATCGTCGTCACCCAGTTGCCGTTCGTGGTCACGCTGATCGTCTCGTTCATGGACTGGAACGCGTACTACCCGAACGAGCGCGGCTTCGCCGGGTTCGGCAACTACGCGAGCGTGCTGACCGACGTCAACATGCGCCGGGCCATCCTCGTCACGGTCATCCTCACCGTGGTCGTCGTCCTGGTGAGCCTGCTGCTGGGGATGGTCGTCGCCCTGCTGCTGGACCGGCAGTTCCGCGGCCGGGGCGTGGTGCGCACCATGATGATCACGCCGTTCCTCATCGTCCCGGTGGCCGCGGCGCTGCTGTGGAAGCACGCGCTGTTCAACCCCGAGTACGGCCTGCTCAACGGCATCCTGACCTGGATCTGGGGCCTGTTCGGCTCGAACAACGCGCCGCAGCCGGACTGGATCACCACGGCGCCGCTGGTCTCGATCGAGGTCGCCCTCATCTGGCAGTGGACGCCGTTCATGATGCTGATCCTGCTGGCGGGCCTGCAGAGCCGGCCGCTGGACGTCATCGAGGCCGCCCGCATCGACGGGGCCAGCGGCTGGCAGATCTTCCGCTACATGACCTTCCCGCACCTGCGCCGCTACCTGGAGCTGGGCGGGCTGCTGGGGTCGATCTACATCGTGCAGAACTTCGACGCCGTCTTCACGATCACCTCGGGCGGCCTGGGCACGGCGAACCTGCCGTACGTGATCTACCAGACCTTCTACCAGGCCCACG
>DASQXT010000357.1:0-7956 GCA_035639575.1 Geodermatophilus sp. | reverse complement strand
GCTCCACGCTGACCCGCTCGATGCTGACCTGCGTGCCGTCCTCCTCGAAGGAGACGGTGGTCAGCTGCAGCTTGATCCGGTCCCGCAGGCCGGGCGGTGGGGTGTCGCCCCCACAGCGACGGCGGACCAGGGCCTTGAACTCCTGCTCGATGCCGAACTGCCGCAGGCAGGGCGAGCAGTCCTCGAGGTGCTCGGCGATGACCTCGCGCCGGGCCGGCTCGGTCTCGTGGTCGAGGAACTCGAACACGTGGGACAGGACGTCGTCGCACGAGTCGATCGAGATCGGCTCGTGTGCGTCCGGACGCTGGTCGCTGGTCACGAGCGGCTCGCCTCCTCCCCGGCTCCGGCCCGGACGAAGCCGCGCTCCCGGGCGTAGTCGGCCAGCAGTTTCTGCAGCCCGCGGCGGCCGCGGTGCAGGCGGGACATCACCGTGCCGATGGGCGTGCCCATGATCTCGGCGATCTCCTTGTACGCGAACCCCTCGACGTCGGCGAGGTAGACCGCCAGGCGGAAGTCCTCCGGCAGCTGCTGGAGGGCCTCCTTGATGTCGGAGTCCGGCAGGTGGTCCAGCGCCTCGATCTCCGCCGAGCGCAGGCCGCTGGAGCTGTGCTCCTCGGCGGCGTAGAGCTGCCAGTCCTGCACCTGGTCGGTCGGGTACTGCTGCGGCTGCCGCTGCTTCTTGCGGTAGCTGTTGATGTAGGTGTTGGTCAGGATCCGGTACAGCCAGGCCTTGAGGTTCGTGCCCTCGGCGAACTGGTGGAAGGCCGAGTAGGCCTTCACGAACGTCTCCTGGACCAGGTCCTCGGCGTCGGCCGGGTTGCGGGTCATCCGCAGGGCCGCCGGGTAGAGCTGGTCGAGGAAGGGGAGCGCGTCCCGCTCGAAACGGGCGTCGCGCTCGGCACGGGTCTCGTCGACCTCCGTGCGGCTGCCGCCCTCGCGCGCCTCGGGCACCTCGACCGGCGAGTGCTCCTCGACGGCGTCGGCGGTCGCGGTCTCGGGCGTGCGGTCCACGGACTCCTCAGGCACCGACCGTCCTCTCTGCGGCGCCCGGACGCGGGCCACCGCCTCCGACGATCCTAGCCGCGCGGCACCGGGCCGGCCCGGGGGCCGCCGGAGCGCAGGGCGCTGGCGTGCGCTGGTGGAGAGGGTGCTGCTCACGGCCTGTCCAACCGTGCGGACGCGGGCGCCCATTCCCCGGTGTGAGCCGGAACCAGGTCGGCACCGCTGGCTACGCTCCCGCAGCGTGGCGGCGACCCCCGCGGTGCGGGCTCTCGAACGGGCCCGGGTGGCCCACACCCTGCACACCTACGACCCGGAGCACGCCGAGGGGCACGGGTACGGCGAGGCCGCGGTGGCCGCGCTCGGCCAGGACCCCCGGCAGGTCTTCAAGACCCTGGTCGCCCGGGTGGACGGCGCCCTGACCGTCGCCGTGGTACCGGTGGCCGGGAGCCTGGACCTCAAGGCGCTCGCGGCGGCGACCGGTGGGCGGAAGGCGACGATGGCCGACCCGGCCGACGCCGAGCGCACGACCGGCTACGTCCTCGGCGGCATCAGCCCGTTCGGGCAGCGCAAGGCCCTGCCGACGGTCGTCGACGAGTCCGCCCTGGACTTCCCGACGGTCATGGTCAGCGCCGGACGGCGGGGCCTGCAGGTGGAGCTGGCGCCGGCGGACCTGGTGCGGCTGACCCGCGCGCGCACCGCCGCGATCGGCCGCTGACGGCCCTGCTGCAGGGTCCCGCCGCGAGCTCGCGAGTGGTGGGGGGCAGCGGGGTCCTTACTGGGGGGCGGCGTACGGGGTGAGCAGCTGGTCGACCGGCGCGTGGTCGTCGGTGAGCACCTCGGCGTCCCCGACGAACCCCGCCAGCTCCGCGCCGGAGGCCACCCGCCAGTCCAGGTCCCGCTCGCCCAGCGCGGCGCCGACCGCGTCGAGCGGCAGCGGCTGCTGCGAGGCCAGGACGACGACGTTGCCGCCGTCCTCCCCCGCCAGGACGGCGTCCCGGGCGAGCAGCGCGACGTGCGGGAAGACCGCTCGCAGGGTGGCCAGCTCGGCGCGCACGAAGTCCAGCGGCGGCTGGTCGATCAGGTTGGCGACGTAGACGCCGTCGTCGGTGAGCGCGCGGTCGACCAGGCCCAGCGCCTCCACGGTGGTCAGCTGCCAGGGCACCGACAGCCCGCCGAAGGCGTCGCCGACGACGAGGTCGCGCTCCCCCGGGACCTCCTGTTCGAGCCCGACGCGGGCGTCGGCGACCTCGACGCGCAGCCCGTCGGTCTCGGTCAGCCCGAGCTGCTCGCGGTCCATCGCGACCACCCCGGGGTCGACCTCGATCACCAGGCTCTCGGTGCCCGGGCGGACGGCGGCGAGGTAGCGCGGCACGGTCGCCCCACCGCCGCCGAGGTGCAGCGCCGAGATGGGCTCGCCGGCCGGCGCCATCGCGTCGGTGACCGCGGCGATCGCCCGGACGTAGGCGAACTCCAGGTACGTGGGGTCGGCCAGGTCGACGTAGGAGTGCCGCAGCGTGTCGAGGACCAGCACCCGGCCGCTGTCCCGCTCGGGGTCGGCGACCACCCGCGCGCAGTGGTAGGCGGTCTCGGCCTGGCAGCGGCTGGGCGCGACCGCGGCGAGCAGCGCGCCGACCACGGCCAGCAGGAGCAGCGCCACCGGCACCCGCCCGGCGGCACCGCCGGTCCGCCGCCGCAGCAGCACCCCGACCGCGATCCCCGCCAGCACGGTGACCAGGCCGGTGCCGACGAGGATGCCGCTGGTCGGGAACACCGCGACCAGCAGGAAGCCCGTGAGGAAGGTGGCGGCGATCCCGCCGAGGGTGCCGATGCCCGACAGCCGGCCGACCACCGAGCCGGTCTCGGCCAGGCTGGCCAGCTGCAGCTTGACCACCATGGGCGGCACCGCCGACAGCAGCGCCGCGGGGACGACGACGGCGACGGCGGCCAGCAGCAGCACGCTGCCGGCGTCGGCGCCGGTCAGCACCGACCCGGCGAAGCGCACCAGCGGCAGGACGGCGACCACGAGCGCGCCACCGGCGACCAGCAGCGGCGCGATGAGCCGGCGCGGGTCGGTGCGGTCGGCCAGGGCACCGCCCATCCACGCCCCGACCGCGATCGCGGCCAGCGCGAAGCCGATGACCGCGGTGTTGGTCTGCAGGGTGATCCCGACGTAGGGCGCGATCAGCCGCAGCCCGGCGATCTCCAGCACCAGCACGGCGCCGGAGGCCAGGAAGGTGACGGCGGCGGCCACCGAGTCCGGCAGCGCGGCCGAGCGGGTCCGGTCCGCGCTCTCGGTCACGGCCTCGTCGGTGCCGGCCACCTCAGAACAGCGCGGGCTGGTCGGCCGGCGCGGCGACCGACTCGGCGCGGGCGGTCAGCTCGACGCCGTTGTTCTTCACGCTGTTGACCGCGGGGCTCACCGGCCGCAGCTCCAGGCCCTCCACCAGCTCCGGCGGGGTCGGCGCGGCGAGCTCGGCGACGTCCTCGCGGGCCGGGTCCAGCCAGTCGGCCCAGCGCTCCCGCGGCAGCACCAGCGGCATCCGGTCGTGGATCTCGGTGAGCGCGCCGACGGCGGGCTGGGTGATGACCGTGCAGGTGTAGAGCCGGTCGTCGCCCTCGCCCCAGACCTCCCAGAGGCCGGCGAAGGCGAGCACCGAGCCGTCGCGCGGGGTCGTGTAGTACGGCTGCTTGCCGGGGCCGTCGAGCTTCTTGGCCCACTCGTACCAGCCGTCGGCCGGCACCAGGCAGCGGCGGGAGCGGGCGGCGCGGCGGAAGGCCGGCTTGTCGGTGAGCGACTCGACGCGGGCGTTGAGCATCCGGTTGCCGACGGACGGGTCCTTGGCCCACGAGGGCACCAGGCCCCAGCGGACGGCGCGCAGCTCGCGGTGCGCGGCGCCGGTGGGCGCCCCCTCCGCGTCGCGCTCGCGCTTCGTGCGCACGACGTAGACGTCCTTGGTCGGGGCGACGTTGTAGTCGGCCGGGAGCGGGGACTGCCCCTCGGCCAGGACCGCGTCGAACTCCAGGACGAGGTCCTCGGGACGGCGACTGGCGGCGTAGCGGCCACACACGGTGGTACCTCCCGGTCGAGGGCCGGCTGATGCGTCCCCTGCGACTCTAGGCCGGGACGGGGACGGTTCCCGGCGGCGGGAGACGGGCAGGCCACGTCGACGTCCCGACGCACGAGAGACGAGGATCACGCACGTGACCGCGACCCAGAACCCACCGACCGATCACCCGAAGACCGCCAGCGAGTCCGGCGAGCGCCGCTACGCGACGGTCAACCCCTTCACCGGCGAGACGGAGCAGGAGTTCGACTTCACCCCGACCGAGGCGATCGACGGCATCGTCGAGCGCGCGCACGCCGCCTACCAGGAGTGGCGGCAGCGTTCGGTCGAGGACCGCGCCGCCGTCGTCCGGCGGGCCGCGGAGCTCATGGACGAGCGCCGCGACGAGCTCGCGACGCTCATCACCACCGAGATGGGCAAGCGGCACGAGGAGGCCACGGGCGAGCTCTACCTGTGCTCGATGATCCTGAAGTACTACGCCGACAACGGCCCGGCCTTCCTCGAGCCCAAGCCGATCCAGCCCCTGATGGGCAAGGGCGAGGCGGTCGTCGAGACCCGGCCGATCGGCGTCCTGCTGGCCATCGAGCCGTGGAACTACCCCTTCTACCAGGTGGTCCGCGTGGCCGGCCCGAACCTGGTGCTGGGCAACACCGTCATCCTCAAGCACGCCGAGATCACCCCGCAGTGCGCGGTGGCCATCGAGCAGCTGTTCACCGACGCCGGCGCCCCCGAGGGCGTCTTCACCAACACCTTCCTGCGCATCGCCGACGTCGAGCAGGTCATCGCCGACCCGCGCATCCAGGGCGTGACGCTGACCGGCAGCGAGCGGGCCGGCAGCGCCGTCGGCGCGCTGGCCGGCAAGTACCTGAAGAAGTCGGTGCTGGAGCTGGGCGGCAGCGACCCGTTCATCGTGCTCGACGCCGACGACATGGCCGCCACCGTCAAGGCCGCGACCATGGGCCGGATGCAGAACACCGGCCAGGCGTGCACCGCCTCCAAGCGGCTGATCGTCACCGAGGAGTTCTACGAGCCCTTCGTCGAGGGCCTCAAGCAGGCGTTCTCCACCTTCTCCCCCGGCGACCCGGCCGACCCCTCGACGTCGCTGGCACCGCTGTCGAGCGAGCGCGCGGCGCAGGACCTGCACGCGCAGATCCAGGACGCGATCGACAAGGGCGCCACCGTCGTCGCCGGCGGGAAGCGGCCCGAGCACCGGGGCGCGTTCGTGGAGGCGACGATCCTCACCGACGTCACCCCGGAGATGCGCGCCTTCCGCGAGGAGCTGTTCGGCCCCGCGGCCGTCGTCTACAAGGTCAAGGACGCCGACGAGGCCGTCGCGCTCGCCAACGACAGCGACTTCGGCCTGGGCGCCACCGTCATGAGCAGCGACCTCGACCGCGCGCGGGCGGTGGCCGAGCAGCTCGAGGCCGGCATGGTGTGGATCAACCAGCCCACCGGCTCCTCCCCCGAGCTGCCCTTCGGCGGGGTCAAGCGGTCCGGCTACGGCCGCGAGCTCTCCGAGCTGGCGGTGTTCGAGTTCGCCAACCGGCGGCTGGTGCGCACGGTCCCGGTGAAGAAGGCGGACCGCCCCGTCGGGGGCTGAGCGTGCGCGGTGCGGCGCCGGGCAGGATGGTCTGCGCGAGCGAGCTGGCGAGCTCGCCGATGGGCACAGCAGCCGCGCTCACGTGACCGACGAGCGCCAGCGAGGAGGCCACGTGAGCCAGGTCTGGACGACGCCGCACCGCGCCGCGCCGGTGGACGCCGTCGTGGCGCTGCCCGGGTCGAAGTCGCTGACCGCCCGGGCGCTGGTCCTGGCCGCGCTCGCCGACGGGCCGGGCCGGCTGGTCCGGCCGCTGCGCGCCCGGGACACCGACCTGATGGCGGCGGCGCTGCGGGCCCTCGGCGTGGGGGTCGACGACGACGGCTCCGACTGGGTCGTCACCCCCGGTCCGCTGCGCGGCCCGGCCGAGGTCGACGCCGGCCTGGCCGGCACCGTCCTGCGGTTCCTGCCGCCGGTCGCCGCCCTGGCCGACGGCCCGGTGCGGGTGGACGGCGACCCGCGGCTGCACGAGCGGCCCAACGCCGGGCTGATCACGGCGCTGCGCGATCTCGGCGTGCCGGTGGACGACGGCGGCCGCGGCCGGGCGCCGTTCACCGTGCACGGCACCGGGCGGGTGCGCGGCGGCGCGGTGACCGTGGACGCGAGCGAGTCCTCGCAGATCGTCTCCGGGCTGCTGCTGGCCGCGGCCCGCTTCGACGAGGGCGTCGACCTCGCCCTCGCCGGCGGGGTGCCGTCGATGCCGCACGTGGAGATGACCGTGGAGGCGCTGCGCGAGCGGGGCGTCGACGTCGTCCGCACCGAGCGGGGCTGGCGGGTCTCCCCCGGCCCCGTCGCCGCGCGCGACGAGGTGCTCGAGCCCGACCTGTCCAACGCGGCCCCCTTCCTCGCGGCCGCACTGGTGACCGGCGGGCGGGTGACGGTGCGCGACTGGCCCGCGGAGACCACCCAGCCCGGCGGCCGGCTCGACGCGCTGCTCGGTGCGATGGGCGCCGACGTGGCGCGCACCGACGAGGGCCTGCGGGTCACCGGCACCGGGACGATCCGCCCGCTGGTCGCCGACCTCGGCGAGGTGGGCGAGCTGACGCCGGTGCTGGCCGCACTGTGCGCCCTGGCCGACGGGACCTCCCGGCTGACCGGGGTGGGCCACCTGCGCGGCCACGAGACCGACCGGCTGCAGGCCCTCGACGAGGTGCTCACCGCGGTCGGCGCCCGCGTCGAGCAGCTGCCCGACGGCCTGGTGATCGAACCGGGGCCGCACCGGGCGGCGCGCCTGGACAGCTACGCCGACCACCGGATGGTGCACGCCGCGGCCGTCCTCGGGCTGGCCGTCGAGGGCGTCGAGGTGCGCGACCCGGGTGCGGTGAGCAAGACGCTGCCGGACTTCGTGGCCCGGTGGGACGGGATGCTGGGGACGCCCGCGGGAGCCCTGCCCTGAGTCCCCGCAGGCACGACGCCCGGTCCGACGAGGACGACGTCCGGGTCCGGCCCAGCCGGCGCGGCTCCCGCCCGCGCACCCGCACCCGGCCGATCCACTCCGACGCCGTCCCGGGCCTGGTGGTCGCCGTCGACCGCGGCCGGATGACGGTGCGGGTCGAGGGCCCCGACGGCGTCCCGCTCGAGGTGACCGCGATGCGCGCCCGCGAGCTCGGCCGGCACGGCGTCGTCGTCGGCGACCGGGTGCGGCTGGTCGGCGACACCAGCGGCCGGCCCGACACCCTCGCCCGCATCGTCGTCATCGAGGACCGGACGACGTCCCTGCGCCGCACCGCCGACGACACCGACCCCACCGAGCGCGTGGTCGTGGCCAACGCCGACCAGCTGGTCATCGTCACCGCGGTCACCGACCCAGACCCCGCGCTGGGCTTCCTCGACCGCTGCGTGGTGGCCGCCTACGCCGGCGGCCTCGAACCGCTGCTCTGCCTGACCAAGACCGACCTGGCCAGCCCGCAGCCGCTGCTCGACCGCTACGCCGGCCTGGAGGTCGACGCCGTCCCGATGTCGCGGGAGGCGCCGCTGGACCCGCTGCTGGAGCGGCTGCGCGGACGGATGAGCGTGCTGGTCGGCCAGTCCGGCGTCGGCAAGTCCACGCTGGTCAACCGGCTGGTGCCCGACGCCGACCGGGCCACCGGCGAGGTCACCAAGGTCGGCAAGGGCCGGCACACGTCGTCATCGGCGGTGCTGCTGGACCTCCCCGGCGGCGGCACGGTCATCGACACCCCGGGCATCCGCTCCTTCGGCCTGGCCCACGTCACCATGGACGACGTCCTGGCCGCCTTCGACGACCTGGAGGAGGCCTCGGTGGACTGCCAGCCGGGGTGCGGGCACACCGCC
>DASQXT010000356.1:0-2034 GCA_035639575.1 Geodermatophilus sp. | reverse complement strand
GGTGGGGTTGACGTGCTTCAGTTCCATCGGGGTTCCTTCGTCGGGAGGCCGTCGGTCAGACGGTGAGCAGCGTCTTGATGGCGCGGCGCTCGTCCATCGCCTTGTAGCCCTCGGCGGCCTGGTCCAGCGGCAGGGTGAGGTCGAAAACCCTCCCAGGGTCGATGGTCCGGTTCCAGATCAGGCTGATCAGGGCGGGCAGGAACCGGCGCACCGGAGCGGGGCCGCCGTGCAGGTGCACCTCGGAGAAGAACAGCTCGCCGCCGGGGAGCTCGACGTCGTGGGAGACGCCGACGTAGCCGACGTGCCCGCCCGGCCGGGTGGCGCGGATGGCCTGCATCATCGACTCCTGGGAGCCGACGGCCTCGATGACCGAGTGCGCGCCCAGGCCGCCGGTGAGGTCCTTGAGCTCGGCGACGCCCTCGTCGCCGCGGGTGGTGAGGATGTCGGTGGCGCCGAACTCCCGGGCCAGTGCCTGCCGGTCGGCGTGCCGGCTGAAGGCGATGATCCGCTCGGCGCCGAGCTGCTTGGCGGCCAGGACGCCGAGCAGGCCGACGGCGCCGTCGCCGACGACGGCCACGGTCTTGCCGGGCTGCACGTCGGCGGCGATGGCGCCGAACCAGCCGGTGCCCAGCACGTCGGAGGCGGCCAGCAGCGAGGGGATCAGGTCGTCGGAGGGGAGCTCGGGGGTGGCGACCAGGGTGCCGTCAGCGAGCGGGATGCGGGCGTACTCGGCCTGGGTGCCGATCGCGCCGACCAGTTCGGCGTGCACGCAGCGGGACTGGTAGCCGGCCTGGCAGATCTCGCAGGTGTTGTCGGAGGCGAAGAAGGAGCCGACGACGAACTGGCCGGGCTTGACGTTGCGGACTCGGCTGCCGACCTCCTCGACGACGCCGACGTACTCGTGGCCCATCGGGGCCGGGCCGGCGACGTCTTCGATGCCGCGGTAGGGCCACAGGTCCGAGCCGCACACGCAGGTGGCGGCCAGCCGGATGATCGCGTCGGTCGGCTGCTCGATCGTCGGGTCGGGTTGGTTCTCGACACGGACGTCGCCGGGGGCGTGGAGGACTGCGCCTCGCATGATGGGTCGTTCCTCTCGGTTGGGGTGCGCCGGGTGCTCGGTGCCCGGCGCGGAGCGGCGCCCGTTCGCTGGGCGCCGGGCGGGTCGGGTCAGTTGCCGCCGAAGACCTGCTTGGCGACGGTCATCGCGGAGAAGGCCTTCGGCCAGCCGGCGTAGAACGCCAGGTGGGTGATCGCCTCGACCAGCTCCTCCTCGGTGACGCCGTTGTCCTTCGCATACTGCAGGTGGAAGGTGAGCTGCTCGGCGTTGCCGCCGGTGGTCAGCGCGGCGACGGTGACCAGGCTGCGGTCGCGCGGGGACAGCTGCGGGCGCGTCCATGCGTCGCCGAACAGCGCGTCGTCGGTGAAGTGGACGAGTCCGGGGGCGAAGTCGCCGAACATCCGCTCGGCGCCGCTGGGCTCCTTGCCGTCAACCTTGTCGTCGGCCATGTCGTCGGCCATGTGTCGATGTCCTCTCGTCGTGCGCGCCGCCTCTGAGCGGCGGGCGGGCGTGGGATGGGCGCTGCTCAGGCCGGGCGCGTGGCGCGGGGGCTGAGCAGCAGGCTCAGGGCTGCGGCGGTCAGGGCGACGGCCGCGGCGATGAGCAGGCTGGTGCGCAGGCCGGGCAGGAAGCCGGCCGGGGTGGTGAGCAGGGCGCCGAAGGCGGCGACCGCCAGTGCGCCGCCGAGCTGACGGCTGGTGTTGAACACGCCGCTGGCGGTGCCCGCCCGGTGGCCGGGGACGGCGTTGAGCAGCAGCGCCGTCACCGGGGGCATGACCAGGGGTCCGGCCAGGCCGACGAGCACCATGAGCAGCGCCAGCAGCCACACGGGGGCGGCGGCGGGCACGGCGGCGAGGACGGCCATGCCCGCCGTCATGGCGGTGAGTCCGGTGACGACGAGGGTGCGGGCGCCGAACCGCTCGGCCAGCCGCGCGCTGAACGGGGTGAGCGCCAGCCCGATCAGCATCATTGGCAGG
>DASQXT010000355.1:0-12556 GCA_035639575.1 Geodermatophilus sp. | reverse complement strand
GCGCAGCCGGGTGCTGTCGAGCGTGAGGACGCCGGAGACGTGCGGCCGGCGGCCCAGCGGGACGGCGAGGGCGGAGGCGATGGAGAACTCGTCCACCCACCAGCCCGCCAGCAGCTCGGAGTCCCGGTCGGCGGCCAGCGGCTGACCGGTGCGCAACACCGCCTCGGCCAGCTCGAGCGGGACCGGGGCGGTGCGGAACAGCCGCCAGGTCTCCTCGTCGCGACGCCCGTCGGCGTAGCTGGCCATGCGCGGGACCAGGCGGTCGTCCTCGAGCAGGAACACGCACGCGCGCTCCGCGTCGCCGAGCTCGGCCAGCAGCTCGCAGGCCGCCGCGAGCAGGTGTTCGGTCGACTCGGCCCGGGCGGCGGTCTCGATCAGTCCGAGCAGCACCTCGGCCTGCGCCAGCCGCCGGGCCTCCGACCGGCGCGTCCAGGCCGCTGCCAGCGCGCGGGCGATGGCCGGCGCGGCCTGCTCGACGCGGTCCCCGGCCGCCGCGGCCGGCTCGACGGTGAGCACCCCGACGACCCGGTCGCCGAACAGCAGCGGCTCGCCGTGGACCGACCGGACGCCGAACCGCGCGGCGATCCCGGGAGCGATGGCATCGGGGTCCCCGTCCTCCACCCGCACCGGCCGGCGGTCGTGCACGACGGCCGACATCAGGGGTGAGCCGGCCACCGGCATCGCGTGGTGCAGCACGAGCGGCCCCGAGCCCGGGGCCGTCTCCGCGGAGACCGACTGCCGGTAGGGGACGACCGTCCCGGTCGTGGCCTCGTGCACCCACACGGCGACCCGGGACGCGCCGACCTGCTGCCGCAGGCGGGTCAGGAGCCGTTCGACCGCGGCCTCCGCGTCGTAGGGGGTCGACGCGCTGGCGCTGAGGAGCCTGGCAACGGACACGTCCGGGGTGTCGGCCGTCGTCGCGCGGGTGTTGAGCCGGTCGACCCCCGCTGCCCCTGGCGGGTGACCACGCCGCGGGACGGCGTCAGGCCGGTGCGTACCGGTAGTGGTAGCGGTGGTGCTCGATGAGGCCCGCCCGCCGGTAGAGCGCCCGCGCCGGAGCGTTGGACGACGAGACCTGCAGGTACACCCAGCGGGCGCCGCGCCCGGCGCCCCAGCGCTGCACCGCGGCCATGACGGCGGTCGCCAGCCCCTGCCGGCGGTACCGCTCCTCGACGGTGACTGCGGCGACGCCGAGCCAGTCGTCGGTGACCACCCCGCGGGCGACGGCGGCCAGCGGGGCCGGCGGCGGGTCGAGGCGCACCGAGGCGAAGACGACGTCCTCGGCGTTGACGAGCACGGTGCGGGCGGTGGGCGGCAGCGGCCGGCCGCGGTGCCGGTAGCCGGTCAGCCAGGCGTCGTCCGGCTCGGAGGAGAGGGCGACCGGGACGCCGTCGGCCGGCACCGGCGCGAGCGGCCCGGTCAGCACCAGCACGTCCTCGTCGCGCTCCCACCCGGCCGCGGCGAAGGCGGCGTCGGCGGCCCGGGCCTGGCGGCCCGGCAGCATCGCGCAGGGCCGCAGCCCGCGGTCGGTGTACCAGCGGGTGACGGCGTCCACCGCGTCGGGCAGCGGCATGCCGGGGTCGCCGACGACCAGCGCGGAGTTGGCCCGGCCGGTGAAGCCGCCACCCGCACGCAGCAGCCACTCGCCGAGCGGGGCCTCGTCGCCGCCGTGCCAGCCGCGGGTGGCGAGGAGCTCCAGGGCGGTGACGTCGAGGGGTGACCGGCTCTGTCCCACGGCCCGATCCTGCGCCGTCCGCGGGGGCGCCATCCGGCGGGGGTCTCACCCGGCGGGGGCCGACCGGGCCACCCGTTCCGTTTGGCGAGCGCGCCACGGGCCATACTTGAGCCCGACGACCGGCCGTCGCGCCGGCGGAGCAGCCCCGCACGTCCCCGGGAGGGAACACCCGTGACCTACGTCATCACCCAGGCCTGCGTCGACGTCCTCGACAAGGCGTGCATCGACGAGTGCCCGGTGGACTGCATCTACGAGGGCGACCGGATGCTCTACATCCACCCCGACGAGTGCGTCGACTGCGGTGCCTGCGAGCCGGTGTGCCCGGTGGAGGCCATCTACTACGAGGACGACGTCCCGGACAAGTGGAAGGACTTCTACAACGCCAACGTGGAGTTCTTCTCCGACCTGGGCAGCCCCGGTGGTGCCGCCAAGACCGGCAAGATCGGCAAGGACCACCCGCTGGTCGCCGCGCTGCCGCCGCAGGGTGAGGGTCACTGACCACCACCACCCCGGGGACGGCGGCCGGCCGGCTGCCCGACTTCCCCTGGGACTCGCTGAGAGCGGCGCGGGCCGAGGCGGCCCGCCACCCCGGCGGCGTCGTCGACCTCTCCATCGGGACGCCGGTCGACGACACGCCGGAGCTGCTCGCCACCGCCCTGGCCGGTGCGGGCAACGCGCCCGGGTACCCGACCGCCCTGGGCACCGCCGAGCTGCGGACCGCCGCGGCCGGCTGGCTGCAGCGCCGGCTGGGCGTTCGGCTGGCCGACCCACTCGGCGCCGACCCCTCCGTGATCCCCACCGTCGGGTCCAAGGAGCTCGTCGCGCTGCTGCCGACCCTGCTCGGCCTGCGCGGCGCCGGCACGGTGCTGATCCCCGAGGTCGCCTACCCGACCTACGAGGTCGGCGCGGTGCTGGCCGGGCTCACCGTGCGGCGGACCGACACCCCGCCGGACGACGCCGCCGGCGTGGTCCTGGTGTGGCTGAACTCCCCGGGCAACCCGCACGGCCGGGTGCTCACCGACGGCGAGCTGCGCGCCTGGGTGGCGTGGGGCCGGGCGCACGGCGTGCCCGTGGTGGCCGACGAGTGCTACGCCACCCTCGGGTGGGACGTCGAGCCGCGCTCGGTCCTGCACCCGGAGGTCGCGGGGGAGGACCACACCGGACTGCTCGCGGTGCACTCCCTGTCCAAGCAGTCGACCGCCGCCGGGTACCGCGCGGGGCTGCTCTCGGGCGACCCGGCGCTGGTCCGCCAGGTGTGGGAGGTGCGCCGGCACCTCGGGCTGCTGGTGCCCACGCCGGTGCAGGCCGCGATGGCCGCCGGGCTGGCCGACGACACCCACGTCGACGAGCAGCGGGAGCGCTACCGCGCCCGGCGCGACCGGCTGGCCGCCGCCGTCCGGGCCGCCGGCGCGCGCATCGACCACTCCGAGGCCGGGCTGTACCTGTGGGTCACCCGCGACGAGGACTGCTGGACGACGATCGACTGGCTGGCCGGCCGGGGCATCGTCGCCGCGCCGGGCACCTTCTACGGGCCGGCAGGCGGGCGGCACGTGCGCATGGCGCTGACCGCGACCGACGAGCGGATCGACGCCGCGGTCGCCCGACTCGCCGGCTGAGCGGAGGCACCACCGCCTCCGCTCAGTCGCAGAGCACGGCGTCGAGGTCGAGCGCGGCCACCAGTTCGACCGCCATGCCCTCGTGCTTCTGGTAGGCCTCCGGGAACGCCGAGCGCTGCACGGCATCGGCTGCCTCGGTCAGCCGGCGGCTGTCCCACCCAGGGACCTGGACCAGGCCGTCGTAGAACTTGCCGGCGGCGTAGACGGGGTCCTGCACCTGGGCCGGCGTCCCCCACCCCTGCGAGGGGCGCTGCTGGAACAGGCCGAGGGAGTCCCGGTCGCCGTAGTCGAGGTTGCGCAGCCGTGACTCCTGCATCGCCGTGGCCAGGGCGATGACGACGGCCCGCTCCGGCAGGCCGCGCTCGTAGCCGACCTGCGCGATGGTCCGGGCGTTGCCGACCTGCTCGCCGGTGAGCCGGACGCCGGTCACCGGCAGCGTGCACTCCGCGGTCGCCATCGGGACGTCCTCCCCGTCGGCCTGGATGGAGAGCGCCACGAGCGCGACGACGGCGAGCACCGCCGCGAGCCAACCCCAGGACGCCGCGGTCCGCGCGGGTCCACGGCGCACCGGCGCGCTCCGGCCGGGCGGCCGGCGCCGGGTGGTGGGGCGACGCGCCGGCGGCCGGCGGGCGGACGTGGTCCGCCGAGCCGTCGCGGTGCGTGTGCTGCTCATCGTCCGCGACTGTAGGTGCGCTTCCTGGCTTTGCGGTGCTGCCGCGGGGAGGTGTCCGCCGCTACGGTGTCCCGCCAGCCACCTGCGAGGAGACCGCATGAGCGACACCCTGCTGCCCGGTACCACCGCGACCCGGGTGCCCACTGCGCGGCTGACCCAGAACGTCCTGCACCCCGAGGGCGTCGACCCGGCGGGGCCCGGGGAGGTCGTCCTCTTCGTGCACGGCAACGTCAGCTCGGCGCTGTTCTGGCAGCAGCCGATGCTCGCCCTGGCCGCGACCGGCCGTGTGCGGACGCTCGCTGTCGACCTGCGGGGCTACGGCGACACCGACCCGCTGCCGATCGACGCACGGCGCGGCGTTCGGGACTGGGCGGACGACCTCGCTGCGCTCGTCGACGCCCTCGGCCCCGACCGGGTGCACCTGGTCGGCTGGAGCATGGGTGCCGGCGTCGTGCTGCAGTACCTGCTCGACCGGCCCGACCAGGTCGCATCGGTGGTGCTGGTCGCGCCGGTCTCCCCGTACGGCTTCGGGGGGACCACCGGGCAGGATGGACGACGGCTGTCGGAGGACGGCGCGGGCTCCGGGGCGGCCGCGGCCAACCCGGAGTTCGTGGCCGCGCTCGCCGCCGGCGACACCACGGCCGGCCGCCCGACCAGCCCGCGGTCGATCCTGCGCGCCTTCTACGTGGCACCCGGGTCGCTGCCCATCGACCCACAGCTCGAGGACGTCTTCGTCACCGCGATGCTCTCCACCCGTACCGGCGAGGACCACTACCCGGGAGACGCCGCCACCTCCACCACCTGGCCGGGTGTGGCACCGGGGGAGCGAGGGGTGCTCAACACGATGGCGCCGACGGTGTTCGACCTCTCCGGGATCACCGACCTGCCGGCCAAGCCACCGGTCCTGTGGATCCGCGGGGACGCCGACGCCATCGTCTCGGACGCGTCGCTGTTCGACCTGGCGCAACTGGGGGTGCTGGGTGCGGTGCCGGGCTGGCCGGGCGCCGACGTGTGCCCGCCGCAGCCGATGGTCGCCCAGACCCGCGCCGTCCTGGACCGCTACGCCGCCGCCGGCGGGACCTACCGGGAGGTCGTGCTGCCGGGTGTCGGGCACTCCCCGCACGTCGAGCGGCCGCAGGAGTTCGTCGTCGCCCTGCTCGAGCACCTCGACGTCCCCGTCGAGCAGCCCGACGACCTCACCTGAACGGCCACCCCTCGGGGCCCGCGCCGAGTCTGGTGGGGTGCTGGAACGGCCCCCTGCAGGGTCCCGCCGCGAACCTGCGAGTGGCGGGGGGAGTGGTCCTCCCTCAGTCGTTGGCGTGCAGGGCGGCGTTGAGCTCGCCCCAGGTCCCGGTGCGGGGGAGGGCCTCCAGCGCGCCGGAGACCGAGTTGCGCCGGAACAGCAGCCCGTCCCGCCCGGAGAGCTCGGCGGCCTTCACCACCGAGCCGTCGGGCAGGGTCACCCGCGAGCCGGCGGTCACGTAGCAACCGGCCTCCACCACGCAGCCGTCGCCGAGGGAGATGCCGATGCCCGCGTTGGCGCCCAGCAGGCAGCCCGAGCCGATCGAGACGACCTCCTTGCCGCCGCCGGAGAGGGTGCCCATGATCGAGGCGCCGCCGCCGATGTCGCTGTCGGGGCCGACGACGACGCCCGCGCTGATCCGGCCCTCGACCATCGACGGCCCGAGGGTGCCGGCGTTGTAGTTGACGAAGCCCTCGTGCATGACCGTCGTCCCCTCGGCGAGGTGGGCGCCCAGCCGCACCCGGTCGCCGTCGGCGACGCGGACGCCGGAGGGGATGACGTAGTCGACCATCCGCGGGAACTTGTCGACGCCGTGGACGGTGACCTGCCCGTGTGCGGCGCGCAGCCGGTGCGGGTTGAAGGAGGCGGCCTCGACCGGGCCGGCGCTGGTCCAGGCGACGTTGGTGAGCAGACCGAAGACGCCGTCCATGTTGAGGCCGCGGGGCTGCACGAGCCGGTGGGAGAGCAGGTGCAGCCGCAGCCAGACGTCGTGGGTGTCAGTGGGCGGTGCGGACAGGTCCGTGATGACCGTCCGGACCGCGACCACCTCGACGTCGCGCGACTCGTCGCTGCGTACCAGGCCGCCGTAGTCGGGGCCGAGCTCGCCGGAGATCTCGAGCGCGCCCAGGCGGGTGGTGCCGGTCCGGGCGCCCTCGGGGGCGCCCAGCCGCGGCTCGGGGTACCAGGTGTCGAGCACGGTCCCGGCGCGGGTGACGGTGGCCAGACCGGCGGCGACGGCGGAGAGCGGGGCGGAGTCGGTCACGGGGACGACGCTACCGAGCGCCCCTCCCGTGCCGCCGACTCGGTCGACGGCACGAGGACCCGCCTCGTGCACCGGCGCGGGGGACAGGAGTGCCCGGCCGTGGTGGACGGCGGGTGACGGGCTGGTTGCCGTTGGCGCGCTGCGGCGGCTCGGCCGTGGCGCCGCCGTAGGCTCGGGAGTCGTGACCGACCTGCCCCCGCTGGACCCCGCGGCCGACGTCCTGACGCTCACCCGCGCGCTGGTCGACGCCCCGTCGGTGTCGGGCGGCGAGGGCGCTCTCGCCGATGCCGTCGAGGCCGCGCTGCGGGCGCTCGGCGGTCTGGAGGTCGAGCGGGTCGGCGACGCCGTCCTCGCGCGGACCAACCTCGGCCGACCCACCCGGGTGGTCCTCGCCGGGCACCTGGACACCGTGCCGATCGCCGACAACGTGCCCAGCCACCTCGACGAGGCCACCGGCCGGCTCTACGGCTGCGGCACCAGCGACATGAAGGCCGGCGACGCGGTGATGCTGCGGCTGGCCGGGCGCTTCGGCGTCCCCGGCGCCGAGCCGGCGCACGACCTGACGTTCGTCTTCTACGACAACGAGGAGGTCGAGGCCGTGAAGAACGGCCTCGGCCGGGTGGCCCGAGAGCGCCGCGGCTGGCTCTACGGCGACCTGGCGATCCTGCTCGAGCCGACCGACGGCGAGATCGAGGGCGGCTGCCAGGGCACCCTGCGGGCGGTGCTGGAGGTCCCGGGCCGGCGCGCCCACAGCGCCCGCAGCTGGCTCGGCGTCAACGCGATCCACGGCGCGGCCGGCATCCTCGCCACCCTCGCGGCCTACGAGGCGCGGGAGGTCGACATCGACGGCTGCGTCTACCGCGAGGGGCTCAACGCCGTCCGCATCGAGGGCGGGGTGGCCGGCAACGTCGTCCCGGACGCCTGCACGGTGACGGTGAACCTCCGCTACGCGCCCGACCGGGACGAGGACGCCGCCGAGGCGCACGTCCGCGAGGTCTTCGCCGACGCGCTCGCGGCCGGGGTGACGCTGACCGTCGTCGACAACGCCGGCGGGGCGCTGCCGGGGCTGTCCGAGCCCGCGGCCGCGGCCTTCGTCGCCGCCGTCGGCCGCCCGGCGCGGGCCAAGCTCGGCTGGACCGACGTCGCCCGCTTCGCCGCGTTCGGCATCCCGGCCCTCAACTACGGCCCCGGGGACCCGCAGCTGGCCCACACCCGCGAGGAGCACGTCCTCGTCGACCGGCTGCAGTCGGCCGAGGACGCGCTCGTCGCCTACCTGTCGACGCCCACGGAGCAGGAGCGCGCATGACCACCACGCCCGAGCCCGCCAACGCCCGCAAGCCGCGGCCCACCCGCCACCGAGGACCGGTGATGCTGCGCGGCGGCGAGCCGGACCCCCGCCTGCAGGGGACGACGACCGATGCGCGGCTGCTCGACCGGCGCGGACCCACCGACTGGGTGCACACCGACCCGTGGCGGGTGCTCCGCATCCAGAGCGAGTTCGTCGAGGGCTTCGGGCTGCTGGCCGAGCTGCCCCGCGCGGTGAGCGTGTTCGGCAGCGCCCGCACCCCGCAGGACTCGCCGCACTACGCCTCGGGCGTGGCGATCGGGGCGGCGCTGGCCGAGGCCGGGTACGCGGTCATCACCGGCGGCGGTCCGGGCGCGATGGAGGCCGCCAACCGCGGCGCGTCGGAGGCCGGTGGGCTCTCGGTCGGCCTGGGCATCGAGCTGCCGTTCGAGCAGGAGCTCAACGAGTGGGTCGACGTCGGCATCGCGTTCCGCTACTTCTTCGTGCGCAAGACGATGTTCGTGAAGTACGCGCAGGCCTTCGTCATCCTGCCCGGCGGCTTCGGCACCCTCGACGAGCTGTTCGAGGCGCTGACCCTGGTGCAGACCCGCAAGGTGACCCGCTTCCCGGTGGTGCTGTTCGGGTCGGAGTACTGGTCGGGGCTGGTCGACTGGCTGCGGACGACGATGGTGCCCGCGGCCACGATCCGGGACACCGACCTGGACCTGTTCACGGTGACCGACGACGTCGACGAGGTCGTGCGGATCGTCCAGTTGGCGGAGAAGGCGCGGCAGGCCGGCGACAACGGCGGCGGGATGCGCGCCTTCCCCGTCGACGACAGCCCCAGCGACGCGTGATGGCAGCCGAGGAGAGGGCCTGAGGTCGCCGGTGCTCGAGGCGGTCGTCTTCGTCCTCACCGTCGCGGTGGTCGGCGGGCTGCTGTTCCTCGGCGGCTCGGTGCTGCTCGGCCGGGGGGAGACCCAGCCGCCGGCCGATCCGGACCGCTCGCCGCTGGAGTTGCCCGAGGACCGGCCGGTCACCGCGGACGACGTCCGTGGGGTGCGCATGTCGGTGACCGTCCGGGGCTACCGGATGACCGAGGTCGACTGGCTGCTCGAGCAGCTGGCCCAGGCGCTCGAGGAGCGCGACGCGGAGGTCGCGGCGCTGCGCGCCCGGCTGGAGGCCGGGCGGTCCACGCCCGGTGCGGACGACGCCCCGGCGGGCGGGAACGGAGCGCGGAACGGTGCGTGAGCTGGTGGAGCGGGTGGTCGTGGACGCCCCGCCGCAGCAGGTGTGGGCGGCGCTCACCGACTGGACGCGCCAGGGCGAGTGGATGCTGCTGACCGACGTCGAGGTCACCGGCGGGGACCCGCACGCGGTCGGCGGCCGGCTGGCGGCGCGCACCGGCCTGCCCGTGCGGGGACGGCGGCTCGGCGTGCTGGACACGATGGTCGTCACCGCGTGGGACCCGCCGCGGCGCGCCGTCGTCCAGCACACCGGCCGGATCGTGCGCGGGCCGGGGACCTTCGAGGTCACGCCGCAGGGCGCGGGCTCCCTCGTGACGTGGACCGAGCAGCTGTGGCTGCCCTTCGGGCTGCTCGGGCAGCTGGGCTGGCCGCTGGTGAAGCCGGCCGCGGTGGCCGGCATCCGCCTCTCGCTCAAGCGCTTCGCCGACTTCGCCCGGCACCACACCGGCCGCGCTTGACCCGGCCCCTGGGGCCGGTCCCAGGGTGACCGGTGTGGACGAGCACCTGCTGCGGGTCGGGGAGTTCCTGCGCCGGACCCGCCTGTCGCCCAAGGCGCTGCGGCTCTACGGCGACCGCGGGCTGCTGCTGCCCGCGCGCGTCGACGGGCACTCCGGCCACCGCTGGTACGCCCCGGCCCAGGTGGCCCGCGCCCGGCTCGTCGGGCTGCTGCGCCAGGCCGGCATGCCGCTCGCCCGGGTGCGCGAGGTGGTCGACCTCGAGCCCGCCGACCGGCTGGCCGCGGTCGACCGCTGGTGGGCCGGCGTCGAGGACGACGTCGCCGTCCGGCGGGCGCTCGTCCGCTCCCTGCACCGGCGACTCGCCGGCGACGACGACCCCCCGGAGGCCCCCGTGCACGACGTCGCCCTGCGCACCACCGGCGAGGCCGCGCTGCTGACCACGCAGCGGCGGCTGACCGTCGAGGAGCTCGGCGCCTTCATCACCGACGCCGCCCGCGCCCTCGAGGAGCACCTCGCGGCGTCGGGCGCGACCCGCGCCGGCGCGCTGCGGGTCGTCTACCACGGCATGGTCACCGCCGACAGCGACGGCCCGGTGGAGGTCGCCGTCCCGTTCTCCGGCACGGTCCGGCCGGCGGGGGAGCTGCGGGTGCGGCGGCAGCCGGCCGGCCGCGAGGCGGTCACCGTGCTGACCCGCGCCGAGGCGGAGTTCCCGCGCGTCCTCGACGCCTACGACGCCGTCGCCCGCTGGTGCGACGCCGCCGGGCTGGAGCGCACCGGCAGTCCCGTCGAGGTGTACCTCGGCGGCCGGGACGCCGCCCCCGACGAGCCGCACCTCGAGGTGGCCTGGCCGGTCAGCTGAGGGCGTCGCGCCGGGTGCGGGCGAAGGCCAGCGCCTCGCGCGCCAGCGGCAGGTCGGTGGCCGGCTCGCCGTCGGCCAGCGCGACCCACTCGCGGTAGGGCCGGCCCCGGCCGCCGAACGGACCGCCGCGCCCGTCGGCGAGCAGGGCGGCCACGCGGTCCTCGGGCAGCTTGAGCACCAGCGCGCCACGCACCGCCATCGCGAAGGCCGCGCCGGCGACCTTCAGCGCCCGCGACCCGAAGCGGCGCGGGGCGGTGGGGTCGGGGAGCGTCACGTCCTGCTCGCCGGCGAGGCTGTCGACAAGGGCGGCGAGGCGGTCGGCGGCGTCCACCCGCTCATGCTGCCCCGACCGCCGCCGGCGCGGGTGCTCCCGCGGCCCGGACGGCCGCGCGGCTGGTGTACCAGCGCCGCCACAGCACCGCGGCGACCACGAGCGTGACGACGGTGCCGCCGTCCCACATCAGCCGGGCACCCTCCGCGGCGTGCGCCACCCCGGGCAGGGGCGCGGCGTAGAGCCACTTCGCCAGGACGTCGTGGGCGGCCGCGCCGGCGCCCAGCGCGGCGGCGCGCACGCCGACCCCGCGGCGGTGCGGCGCCGGGTCGACGGCCAGCACCGCGGCGGTGGCGAGGTACCCGCTGACCAGCACGTGCAGCGCCACGAGCGCGCCCAGGGCCGGGCGGTGGACGGCGGCGGCGTGCAGCCCGGTGCCGTAGAGCAGCCAGAGCCCGGCGGCATTGGCCGGGACGGCGACCAGCGGGTCGCCCGCCCAGCGCAGCGGCGGGGTCCGCAGCAGGCGGGCCAGCCGCCGGGCCGCGCCGACCGGCAGCGCCCGCAGCGCCAGGGTGACCGGGGCGGCCAGCACCAGCAGCAGCGGCGCCACCATGCCCAGCAGCAGGTGCCCGGCCATGTGGGTGCGCAGGTCGCCGTGGGCGGTCGAGAGCACGGTGCCGACCCCGGCCGCGCCCAGGCCGGCCAGCCAGGACGCCGTCCGCCGCAACGGCCAGGGGGTGCGCCAGCCGGCCGCCACGTACAGCGCGCCGGCCGTCAGCAGCGCCAGGACGGCCAGCCCGGTCACCGGACCGGACGGCGGCGGGCGCGCAGCAGCAGCGCCGCGCCGGCGGCGAGGAGGACGACGGCCGCGGCGTTCCAGGCCAGGTCGTAACCGGTGAGGTCGACGCCGTAGCGGACCTGGTGCACCCGCAGCAGCTTGTGGTCGACCACGCCGTCGAAGAGCTGGAAGGCCCCGGCGCCCAGGAGCACCAGGGCCCACCACCGGCGCACGTCGAGGGCGCCGCGGCGGCGGAGGTCGGCCAGCAGCGCCAGCCCGGCGACGACGGCCGAGAGCGTGGCGGCGTGCAGCAGGCCGTCGGAGAGCAGCCCCACGGTGCCCGCCGCGCGGTCGTAGAACATGTGCCAGGCCAGCAGCTGGTGGAAGACGATCTCGTCGACCGAGCCCATGAGGCCGGCGCCGACCAGCAGCCCCGAGGCCGTCAGCCGCCGTCCGGACGGGGGAGGAGCGTGCACCGTCGGGCGGTGCCCGGTGCGAGGGGCGGGAAACGCCCGGGCAGGATGACGGGGTGCGGGAGGGCGACGGGGTGCGGGGGCAGCGGTGAGCCGTCGGGGGTGGACGCTGTTCCTGGCGATGTCGCTGATCTGGGGCGTGCCGTACCTGCTCATCAAGGTGGCCGTCGGGGAGCTGCCGCCGGTGGTCGTCGTCTTCGGCCGGTGCGCGCTCGGCGCGGCGCTGCTGCTGCCCTGGACGGTCGCCCGCGGCCAGCTGCGCCCGGCGCTGCGGCACTGGCGGCCGCTGCTGGCCTTCACCGTGCTGGAGATGACCGGCCCGTGGCTGCTGCTGGCCTACGCCGAGCAGACGCTGTCGAGCTCGCTCACCGGCCTGCTCGTCGCCGGGGTGCCGTTCGTGGCCGCGCTGGCCGGCCGGCTGACCGGCGAGGAGGAGCGGCTCACCCGGGTCCGGCTGTTCGGCATGGGGCTGGGCGTGGCCGGCATCGCCGTGGTGCTCGGCCTGGACGTCGAGGGTCTCGCGCCGCTGCCGCTGCTCGCGGTCGCGCTCGTCCTCGTCGGGTACGCCACCGCGCCGCTGGTCGTCAGCCGGGCGCTGCCCGACGTGCCGGGCGTGGCCGCCAGCGCGGTGGCGCTCACCGTCACCGGGCTGGTCTACGCGCCGTTCGCCGTCCCCCGGCTGGGCGCGGCCGCGCGGGCGCCCGCCGACGCGCTGCTGGCCGTGCTGGTCCTCGGGGTCGTGTGCACCGCCCTGGCGCTGGCGCTGTTCTTCGCGCTGATCCGCGAGGTCGGTCCGCAGCGCGCGCTGGTCATCACCTTCCTCAACCCGGCCGTGGCGGTGCTGCTCGGCGTGCTGCTGCTCGACGAGCCGTTCAC
>DASQXT010000354.1:0-2239 GCA_035639575.1 Geodermatophilus sp. | reverse complement strand
GCCGAGCAAGACCGCCTGGCCGTAGGAGATCGGGTGCATGCGGCGTTCAGGTTCGTGTGCGCCACCTGAACGGCACCTGAACATCCGGCCCGCACGAGTGCGCGACCGTTCACCATGCGGGATGTGCGGGCGACGCGCATCGGCATCTGCGAGGACGACTCCGGGCTGCGGTCGATCCTCACGCGCGCGCTGACCGACGAGGGCTTCGAGGTGCGCGCCGTGCCGGGTGGGCGGCTGGCCGTGCAGGAGTTCTCGGCCGCGCCGCCGGACCTGCTGGTGCTCGACGTGGGCCTGCCGGACGCCGACGGGCGTGACGTCTGCCAGGCGCTGCGCGCCCGGGGCATCGACGTCCCGGTGCTCTTCCTGACCGCCCGGGACCAGCTGCACGACGTGCTCGCCGGCTTCGCCGCCGGGGGCGACGATCACCTGGCCAAGCCCTTCCACGTCAGCGAGTTGCTCGCCCGGATCCGGGCGATGGTGCGACGGGGGTTGCCCCGCGCTCCCGCGATAACTACGCCACTGCGGCTGGACCCGGCCGATCACGCCCTGCTCGGGCCGTTCGGACGCCAGCCGCTCACACCCACCGAGTACCGGGTGCTGGCGGCACTGATGGGCTCGTCGGGTCAGGTGGTGCGCCGCCGGGCGCTGATCTCGGCGGGCTGGCCGCACGGAGCTGTGGTCGCCGAGAACACGCTGGACCAGTACATCGCGCGGCTGCGCCGCAAGCTGGCCGCGGCCGGCGACCCGGACCGGACCATCGCCACCGTGCACGGTGTCGGGTACCGGTTCGCGTGACGTCGTCCCACCCCCCGGTCCGCACGCGGTGACCGCCACCGGGAGCCTGCGCGCCCGGCTGAGCTGGTCGGCCACCGCGGTCGTGGCGCTGTGGGTCGCGGTCCTCACCGTGGGGGCCAACGTGCTGCTGGCCACTGCGCTCGGTGCGCAGGCCGACGACGTGCTGCGCGCCCGGGCAGAAGCCGCGGCGGCCACCGTGCAGGTGGCGCCGGATGGTGCGGTGACCGTGGTCGACGTGCGAGACGACCGGGCGCTGGACGTCGGCACGTGGATCTTCGCCGCCGACGGCACGGAGGTCGAGGCGCCTCCCGGCAGCCCGGCCGAGGCCGATGGCCAGGCGGCCGCCCTGGCCGCCCGGGCACGGGCGGAGGAGACCCGCGACACGGGGCTGCCCGACCGCGTGCGGCTGCTGGCGCTCCCCGTCCGTGAGCAGGGTGACCGGGTCGCGACGGTCGTGACCAGCACGTCGCTCACGCCCTACGACCAGCTGCGGCACCTCGCTGGGCTGGGCAGCGCCGTGCTCGGCGCGCTGCTGCTGGTCATCGTGCACGTCGTGCTGCGGGCCAACGTCGCCCGCGCGCTGCGTCCCGTCCGGGAGATGACCGCCCAGGCCGGACGGTGGAGCGCCGACGACGTGGACCGGCGGTTCGGCGACTCGCCGCGGCCGGCCGAGCTGGACGAGCTGGCCCGGACGCTGGACGGTGTGCTCGGCCGGTTGGCCGCGGTGCTGCGGCACGAGCGGCAGCTCTCCGACGAGCTCAGCCATGAGCTGCGCACCCCACTGGCCCGCGTGCAGGCCGAGGTGGACCTGCTCCGCGAGCGCCCCCGCCTCCGGGCGGAGCAGGAGCGGGCGCTGGCCGTCGTCGACGACGCGGTGGGCTCGATGCGCCGCATCCTGGAGACACTGATCACGACGGCCCGCTCGAGGAACAGGGCCGCGCCGGGCCGGTGCGCGCCTGCGGAGGTGTTGCCGTCCGTGGTGAACCACGCCGCCGCGGCCCGCGCGGGGCTGACCGTGACCGTCGACGTCCCGCCGGACCTGGTCGTCGGCGTGGACGCCGCGGTCCTGGAACGGATGGCCGCCCCGCTGCTGGACAACGCGGTCCGGTACGCGGCCCGAGAGGTCCGGATCGACGGGCAGCGCAGCGGGGCCACGGTCCGCCTGGCGGTGCGCGACGACGGACCGGGGGTGCCGGACGTGCACCGGGACCGGGTCTTCGAGCCGGGTTGGCGTGCCGACCCCGGGGACGGCCACGCCGGCGCGGGCCTCGGACTGGCCCTGGCCCGTCGGCTGGCCACCGCAGCGGGAGCGCAGCTCACCGTCGTCCCCGGCGGGTCGGGCGCCCGCTTCATGCTCGACCTCCCGACCGGCTAGGTGCACCGCCCGGTCACCGGGGCGTGGACCCAGCCTGGGGCGTTGCGCCCGGGTCGGTCCACACGCCGG
>DASQXT010000353.1:0-3825 GCA_035639575.1 Geodermatophilus sp. | reverse complement strand
GCCCACCTCGCGGATCAGGCTCTCCTTGACCCCGAACACCGCGTCGGAGTCCAGATACGGGGAGTCGGCGACGAACACGTGCGTGGTCACCGGCCGGTACCCCTCGGCGGCGGCGATGAAGTGCAGGTGCGCCGGCCGGTTCGGGTGCCGCCCGGTGGCCGCCAGCAGCTGCCCGACCGGGCCGTCGTCGGGGATCGGGTAGTACCGCGGCACCACCGAGCGGAACCAGAACCGGCCCTGCGCGTCGGTGGTGAACAGCCCGCGCAGGTTGCCCGCCGGCTGGATGCCGGGCTGCTGGACGTCGTAGAAGCCGTCCTCGTTGGTCTGCCACACGTCCACGCTGGCGCCGGCCAGCGGTTCGCCGTCCGGGCCGGTGACCCGCCCCGACACCAGACACGGGGTGCCCTTGCGGTCCAGGTTGATGTCCTCGCCCAGCTGGCGGGGCGGGGACTCCACCATGTGGAACGGCCCCAGCACGGTGGACTCGGTGGAGGTGCCGCCGGTGCGGTGGTTGATCGTCTCCACCAGCATCGACACCCCCAGCACGTCGGACAGCAGGATGAACTCCTGCCGCACCTCCGAGCACATCTGCCCGGTGCGGGTGAGGAAGTCGATCGCCACCCCCCACTCGGCCTCGGTCAGCTCCACGTCCTTGACGAACGCGTGCAGGTGACCCACCAGCGAGGTCAGCACCCGCCGCAGCCGGGGATCCGGGGTGTTCGCGAAACTGGCCGCCACCACCTCCGCCGAGCGCTCCTCGCTGAACAGCTCACGGTCGCTCATGCCCGGACCTCGGTGTCGACCAGGAGCTTCCCCCGCGCGGTCCCCTCGGCCATGGGGACGAGCGCGTCCTCCACGGCGCGCTCCAGCGGGACGACCTTCTCGACCAGCAGCGAGGCCAGGTCGCGCCGGGCCAGCAGGTCCAGCGCCGAGGGCAGGTTGGTGTCGCACACGTGCGCGACCGTCGTCATCACGTCGATCTCCCGCAGGATCAGGTCCACGGCGTTGAAGGAGACCTCCTTCTTGGGCAGGCCGACGAGCAGCACCGTGCCGCCACGACGGGTCAGCCGCTGCACCCGGGACATGCCGTCGGCCAGCCCGCTCGCCTCGACGGTGACGTCGGCCAGAGCGGGCCCGGTCAGTTGGTGCACGGCCTCCAGCAGGTCGGCCTCCCGGGCGTCGACCGTGTGGGTGGCGCCCAGTTGCTTCGCGACCTCCAGGCGGCCGGGATCCACGTCCACGGCCACCACCGCGCCGGCGCCGGCCGCCACGGCGCCCGCGACGACGAAGGAGCCGATCGCGCCGGCCCCGTGCACCACGACGACGTCGTCCTGCCGGATGCGGCTGCGGTCCACCGCGTGGAAGCCGACGGCGAGGGGCTGCGCCAGGGCGGCGTTGTCGTCGGAGACGTGCGGCGCGATCGGGTACAGCATGGCGGCCGGGACGGTGATGCGTTCAGTGAGACCGCCGTCGGCGGACAGCCCGAAGGTCCAGTAGGACGCGCAGAGGTTCGTCTGCCCGCGCCGGCACCAGTCGCACCGGCCGCACCACACGCCCGCGCCGGCGGCCACCCGGTCGCCGACGGCGACCCGGTCGACGGCGGAGCCGACCTCCTCGACGACGCCGATGAACTCGTGGCCGAGGACGATCGGCCCCTGCACGCCGCTGGCCGGGTGCCGCTTCTCCAGCGGGGTCATCACCGGGCCGGCCGCGTACTCGGAGGCGTCCGTGCCGCACAGCCCCACCCGCACGACCCGGAGCCGCACGTCGCCGGGACCCGGGGCCGGCGGCTCGGGACGCTCCTCGATGCGGGCGTCCCCCGCGGCGTGCAGGACGAGGGCCTTCACCGCGTGCTCCGGTTCTCGATGTGCACCTTGATGTTCTCGCCGGTCTGCCGGGCGGCGGCGTAGGCGTTGGGAGCCTCGTCCAGGCCGAAGCGGCGGGTCACCATCGGTGACAGGTCGAGTCCGGTGCGGGCCAGGAAGCGCAGCGTCTGCGGCCACACCCCCGGAGAGCCGATGCTGCCGCGGATCTGCAGCTGCTTGGACTGGATGAGGCCCAGCTGCGCCGGTGCGCTGCGGCCCACGTCGATGCCGATGTTGACCAGCCGCGCGTTGAAGCCGGCCACCTCCAGGGTCGCGGCCATGGCGGCCGGCTGTCCCGAGGCCTCCAGGACGACGTCCGCGCCCCGCCCCTGGGTCAGCTCCAGCACCGTGTCGAGGAAGCCGTCGGCCGTCGGGTCCACGACCTCCTCCGCGCCCAGCCGTCGGGCCAGGTCCGCCCGCGAGGTGTTCGGCTCGGCGGCGATGACCCGAGCACCGAGGGTGGAGGCCACGGCCACGCAGCTGAGCCCGATCGGGCCGGCGCCGAACACCACGGCCGTGTCGCTGGCGTTGAGGTTGTCCGCCCGCATGGCGGCGAAGTAGGCGCAGCTGAACGGCTCGACGAGGGCGGCCTGGGTGTCGGTCAGCTGCTCGGGCACGCGGTGCAGCCACTCCGGCCGCGCGACGAAGTACTCGGCCGCGGCACCGGAGATGGAGAAGCCGAAGTGGTCCTCCCCGATGACGCACTCCCCCACCACGCGGTCACCGGGCTTGAAGTCGGTGACGTCGCGGCCCACCTCGACGATCTCCCCGGCCCACTCGTGGCCCGGGATGATCGGGTAGTCGAACGGGATGATGTAGCGCCCTTCGAGCAGCTCGAAGTCGGAGTGGCAGATGCCGACCGACCGCGAGGTCACGAGCACCTCGTCGTCCTTGATGGACGGCGTGTCGATCTCCGCGAGCGCCAGCTCGTCGACGTCCTGGAACTGGACGGCCTTCATGGGTTGGGTCCTCTCGGTCAGAACAGGGATCAGGGAGCGGTCCTGCCGCGAACTCAGGTGCTGGGGATGACCCGTTCCTGGCGGAGCCGGTCGAACAGGTCCAGGAACGAGCGCTCGCTGTCCTGGACGTCGGGGAAGCCGGCCTCCCGGCTCTTCGTCATGTCGGCGTGGGTCTCGACCGTGCGACCGAGGTCGCTGTCGGTGTGCCACCACGGGGCGAGCCGGTCGACGTCCGGTTCGGTCAGGCCCTCGCGCTCGGCGATGCGCCGCCAGGTCTGCGGGGCGTCGGTCATCTGCTCGACCAACGGCGTGGGGTGACCGGGATAGGGCGCCGGCTTCACCCCGAGACCCGATGCCACGACCTCCCACATCCGACGCCAGTGGAAGGTGTCGCCGTTGACCACGTTGAACGCCTCGTTCGCGGCGGCCGGTGACGTGGCCGCCCAGGCGAGGTGCCGGGCCAGCAGCCGGGCGTCGGTGATGTCGGTCGTCCCGTCGTACTGCTCGGGGGACCCCGGGAAGACGAACGGCCGCCCCGTCTCCTTCGCGAGGGTGCCGTAGACGGCGAGCGTGACGCCCATGTTCATGGCGTTGCCCAGCGCGTAGCCGATGACGGTGTGCGGCCGGTGCACCGACCAGCGGAAGCCGTACTTCTCGGCGGCGGCGAAGAGGATGTCCTCCTGGTCGTAGTAGAAGTTCTTGTAGTCCAGCCGCGGCTGGCTCTCCCGGAAGGGCGGCTTTGCCGGGTTCTGGGCATACGCCTCGAACGGGCCGAGGTAGTGCTTGAGGCCGGTGACCAGGGCGACGTGCTCGACGGTGCCGACCGCGCCGGTCGCGTCCAGCGTGTGGCGGAGCATCGCCCCGTTGACCTCGATGTTGCGGTCCTCGGTGTCCTGCCGGAGCCAGGTGCAGTAGAAGACGTGCGTCGCCCTCACCTGCTCGGCCACGGCGGTGACCGACGCGGGGTCCAGCGCGTCCCCGGCGACCGGTCGCACGCCGTC
>DASQXT010000352.1:0-12123 GCA_035639575.1 Geodermatophilus sp. | reverse complement strand
GGTCACCGACATGCAGCGCTCGGTGAAGGGCGAGGTCATCGCCTCGACCTTCGACCGGCCGCCGTCGGACCACACCACGGTCGCGGAGCTGTCCATCGAGCGGGCCAAGCGCCTGGTCGAGATGGGCCACGACGTCGTCGTGCTGCTGGACTCGATCACCCGCCTGGGCCGCGCCTACAACCTGGCGGCCCCCGCCAGCGGGCGCATCCTGTCCGGTGGTGTCGACTCCACGGCGCTCTACCCGCCCAAGCGCTTCCTCGGCGCCGCCCGCAACATCGAGAACGGCGGCTCGCTGACCATCATCGCCTCGGCGCTGGTCGAGACCGGCTCGACGATGGACACGGTCATCTTCGAGGAGTTCAAGGGCACCGGTAACGCGGAGATCAAGCTGGACCGCCGCCTGGCGGACAAGCGGGTCTTCCCGGCCGTCGACGTCAACGCGTCGGGCACGCGCAAGGAGGAGATCCTCATGTCGCCCGACGAGCTGGCCATCGTCATCAAGCTGCGCCGGGTGCTCGCCGCGCTCGAGCCGCAGCAGGCGCTGGAGCTGCTGCTCGACAAGCTGCGCAAGACGCGCAACAACATCGAGTTCCTCATGCAGATCCAGAAGACGACGCTCGGCCCGGAGCGCGACTGACGGAAGGACC
Source organism: Geodermatophilus sp. (assembly GCA_035639575.1). GTDB lineage: Bacteria > Actinomycetota > Actinomycetes > Mycobacteriales > Geodermatophilaceae > Geodermatophilus. Next base: position 11,476 of record DASQXT010000352.1, on the reverse strand, counting down.
ACCCTTCCCCCACGCTCGGCGCGGGTCCCTGGAGGGTGGCCGTTCCAGCCCCTCACCTGTCAGGGATACTGAGCGGCCGAGCCCCGCTGCGCGGCCGGAATGACCGGCCGGCCGCCGGCGTTCGACCACCTGAACGGCACAGACCACCGGAAGAGGCGACATGAAGCCCGGCATCCACCCCGACTACCACACCACCACGGTGACCTGTGGTTGCGGGAACACCTTCACCACCCGCAGCACGGCGCCCGGCGGCACGCTGACCGTCGAGACCTGCTCCGCCTGCCACCCCTTCTACACGGGCAAGCAGCGGATCCTGGACACCGGCGGCCGCGTGGCCCGCTTCGAGAAGCGGTTCGGCAAGCGCAACGCCAACGCCGGCCAGTAGCCCACCCGACGGCGCCCGTCCCACCTCGCGTGGGGCGGGCGCCGTCGTCGTGTCCAGCCCCGTGCACCACCCCCGAGAGGACCCCCATGAGCAGCGCCGACGCCGCACCTGACCGGCTGAGCGGGCTGCTGGCCGAGCACGCCGCGCTGGAGACCGAGCTGGCCGACCCCGCCGTCCACGCCGACACGTCCCGCGCCCGGCGCCTGGGCCGCCGCTACGCGCAGCTGGCCCCGCTGGTGGAGACCAAGCGCGCGCTGGACGCCGTCCGCGACGACCTCGCCGCCGCGCGCGAGCTGGCCGACGAGGACGCCTCCTTCGCCGCCGAGGCCGCGGCGCTCGAGCAGCGGGTGCCCGAGCTCGAGGAGCGCCTGCGCGAGCTGCTCCTGCCCAAGGACCCCGACGACGACAAGGACGTCATCCTCGAGATCAAGGCGGGGGAGGGCGGCGCGGAGTCGGCGCTGTTCGCCGGCGACCTGCTGCGCATGTACCTGCGCTACGCCGAGCGCCGCGGCTGGGCCACCGAGGTGCTCGACGCCGTCCCGGCCGAGCTCGGGGGCTACAAGGACGTCTCGATCGCGATCAAGTCCCGGACCGACGAGGGCATCTGGTCCCGGCTGAAGTTCGAGGGCGGCGTGCACCGGGTGCAGCGGGTGCCGGTCACCGAGTCCCAGGGCCGCATCCACACCTCCGCCGTCGGCGTCCTCGTGCTGCCCGAGGCGGAGGAGGTCGACGTCACCGTGGACCCGGGCGACCTGCGCATCGACGTCTTCCGCTCCTCGGGCCCCGGCGGGCAGAGCGTGAACACCACCGACTCCGCCGTCCGGATCACCCACCTGCCGACCGGCATCGTGGTCAGCTCGCAGAACGAGAAGAGCCAGCTGCAGAACCGCGAGTCGGCGCTGCGGGTGCTGCGTTCCCGGCTGCTCGCCGCCGCCCGGGAGGAGGCCGCCGCGGCCGCCAGCGACCAGCGCCGCAGCCAGGTGCGCACCGTCGACCGCAGCGAGCGGGTGCGCACCTACAACTTCCCGGAGAGCCGGATCTCCGACCACCGGGTCGGCTTCAAGGCGCACAACCTCGACCAGGTGCTCGACGGCGAGCTCGACCCGGTCATCGACGCGCTCACCCGCGCGCACACCGCCGAGCTGCTGGCGGCCGGCTCCTGAACAGCCGGCTGCTGCTCACCGACGCCACGAGGCGGCTCGCCGACGCCGGAGTCCAGTCGCCACGGGTGGACGCCGAGCTGCTGCTCGCCCACGTCCTCGGCGTCTCGCGCGCCGGCCTGCTCACCCGCGACGAGGTGCCGGACGACGCGGCCGCCCGCTTCGAGGCCCTCGCCGGACAGCGCGCCGACCGGGTGCCGCTGCAGCACCTCACCGGCCGCGCCCCGTTCCGTCACCTCGAGCTCGCCGTCGGCCCGGGCGTCTTCGTGCCGCGACCGGAGACCGAGCAGCTCGTCGAGTGGGCGCTCGCGCGGCTGGGCGGTCAGGCCGAGCCGGTCGTCGTCGACCTGGGTAGCGGCTCGGGCGCCATCGCGCTGTCGATCGCGCACGAGCACCCCGGCGCGCGGATCACCGCCGTCGAGCACGACCCGGTCGCGATCGAGTGGACCAAGGCCAACGCCGCCACCCGCGCCGCGGCAGGGGACACCCCCGTCGAGGTGCTGTCCGGCGACATGACCGACCCCGGCCTGCTGCAGGAGCTCGACGGCACGGTCGACCTCGTCGTCTCCAACCCGCCCTACGTGCCCGACGGGGCCACGGTGCCGCGCGAGGTGGCCGACCACGACCCGCCGCTCGCCCTGTGGGGCGGCCCCGACGGACTGGACGTCGTCCGCGGGCTGCTGCGCACCGCAGCCCGCCTGCTGCGACCCGGTGGCGGGCTGGGCATCGAGCACGCCGACCAGCAGGGGAGCGCGCTGCCCGCGCTGGTCCGGGCCTCCGGCGGCTGGACCGACGTCCAGGACCACCCCGACCTGGCCGGCCGTCCCCGGTACACGACCGCGCACCGGAGCGGGGGATGACAGACTCGCCGTCCGTGGCTCCGTCTTCGACCCCGGCGACCTACGACTGCTCCGACCCCGACGCCCGCGCCGCCGGGCTGGACGCCGCCGCGGCGGCGATCGGCAGGGGCGAGCTGGTGCTCATGCCCACCGACACCGTGTACGGCATCGCCGCCGACGCGTTCACCCCACCGGCGGTCGCCGCGCTGCTGGCGGCGAAGAACCGCGGCCGCACGATGCCGGTGCCGGTGCTCATCGGCGAGGCGTCCACCCTCGTCGGGCTGGTCACCGTCGTCCCGCCCCTGGCAACGAAGCTGGCCGAGGCGTTCTGGCCCGGAGGACTGACCCTGGTCCTCGAGCACGCGTCGTCCCTGGCCTGGGACCTGGGGGACGCCGAGGGCACCGTCGCCGTCCGGCTCCCGGACGACGAGATCGCCCGTGACCTGCTGCGGCGCACCGGCCCGCTCGCGGTCTCCAGCGCCAACCGCTCCGGGCGGCCGGCCGCGACCACCGCCGACGAGGCGGTCGCCCAGCTCGGTCCGCACGCGGCGGTCGTCCTCGACGGCGGCCCGCGCGCCGGGAGCGCCGCGAGCACGATCGTCGACTGCACCGTGCCGGCCCCGCGGGTCCTGCGGGTCGGAGCGATCCCGGTCGACCGTCTGCGCGAGGTCGTCCCCGAGATCGTCGACTGATCGAAGGACGCGGCGAACTCCGCAGGCCCGGAACCGGGGGAGACGCGCGCTGCCGGTGAGGCGGAGGTCGGAGCGATACCGTGGGACCACATTCCGTCGTCGATCCCGGGAGATCCGCTGCGATGAGCACCCTCTCCTGGGGCACCGCCTCCGGCCCCGCCTGAGCCATGCGCGAGTACGTCGTCGTCCTGCTCACCGCGGGGCTGGTCACCTACCTCGCCACGCCGGTGGTGCGGCTGGCGGCGGTCCGGCTGCGCATGATGGCCGCCCCCCGCGAACGCGACGTGCACGTCATCCCCACGCCCCGCGGCGGCGGCGTCGCGATGTACCTCGGGGTCGCCGCCGCGATCCTGGTGGCCACGCGGCTACCGGCCCTGCAGCGCACCTTCGACGACTCGCAGACCGCCGCGGTCCTCATCGCCGGTGGGCTGATCTGCGCGCTCGGCGTGCTCGACGACAAGTTCGGCCTGGACGCCCTGACCAAGCTCACCGGCCAGATCGCCGCCGCGGGCGTCATGGTGCTGCTCGGCGTCCAGCTGCTCTACGTCTTCCTGCCGGTCGCCGACATCGGGACGCTCTCCCTCGGGCCCGACATCGGCGTCCCGCTGACGCTGCTGCTGACCGTCCTCACCGTCAACGCGCTCAACTTCATCGACGGCCTCGACGGCCTGGCCGCCGGCGTCTCGGCGATCGCCGCGCTGGCCTTCTTCGCCTACAGCTACAACCTGGGCGCCGAGGGCTACGACGACATCGCCAGCGCCCCCACGCTGATCACCGCGGTCCTGGCGGGTGCCTGCCTGGGCTTCCTGCCGCACAACTTCAGCCCGGCCCGCATCTTCATGGGCGACTCCGGCTCGATGCTCGTCGGCCTGATGCTCTCCGCGGCCGCCGTCTCGGCGACCGGGCAGGCCGACCCGCAGACGTTCGACTCCGCGGCGACCCTGCTGCCGCTGGCCCTGCCGCTGCTGGTGCCGATCGCGGTGCTCTCCATCCCGTTCATCGACCTCGTCATGGCCGTCGTCCGCCGCAGCCTGCGCGGCCGCTCGCCCTTCTCGCCGGACAAGATGCACCTGCACCACCGGCTGCTGGCGATCGGGCACTCCCACCGGCGCGCGGTGCTGGTCATGTATTTCTGGGCCGCGCTGCTTTCCTTCGGCGCGGTGGGCCTGTCCATCACCGGCGGCCGGGTGGAGCTGCTCGTCGGCATCGCGGTGCTGCTCGTCCTCGGCGTCGTCGTGGTCCTCAGCCCGCGCGCCCGGCGGGCCGCCCGCGAGGCGCGCGCCGCCGAGCTCGAGGCCCAGCGGCGGCGCAGCCGCGCGCACCACCCCACAGGGCGGGCGCTGCGCACCGCCGCCCCCTCCGTCCAGGGCCGGCCGGCCGACCCGGCCGGCAAGCCGTCGCCCCAGGGAGTCCGATGAGCAGCCCCCCGAGTCGTTCCGAGGCCCCCTGGGACCTGTCGTTCCTGCGGGTCGGTGCCCTGGTCACCGCCGGTGTCGCCGCGGTGGCCGCCCTGGTCACCGGACTGCTGGCCGGTTGGGACGACGCCGCCGGCGTGCTCGTCGGCGCGGTCGTCGTGACCGCGTTCTTCGTCGTGTCCGGCGTGGCCGTGGCCTGGGCCGGGCGGATCGACGACAGCTTCACCCTCCCGGCGGCGCTGGGAGCCTTCTTCGTGAAGGCCCTCCTGCTCTTCGGGCTCCTCAACGCCCTCCCGGAGAACGGGTGGCTCGACCGTCGCACGCTGGCCTGGGCGGTCGTCGTCGGAGCGCTCCTCTGGAGCGGGGTGCAGCTCCGCTGGGTGTGGACCCGTCCGCTGTACTACGCCGGGCCACCCCCAGCGCCCCCGACCGGGGGAGCTGCTCAGCCGCGGGGAGGCCCCGCGACACGCGGCTGATAGTGTCCCCGCCGATGGCCGAGGACGAACCCAAGCGGGGGAACTCTCGGCCCCGACCTGCCAGCCCAGCCCCGCAGGGCAGTGGTGCCGACACCGGATGGGCGGTGATCGGGACGATGATCTCCGGGATGGCCGTGTGGGGTGGGGCCGGGTGGCTGCTCGACCAGTGGCTGAACACGCGCGTGTTCGCACCGGTCGGCATCATCCTCGGCGTGGCGGTCGCCATCTACGTGGTGGTCGTCCGGTACGGCACGGTCCCACCGCCATCGGGTGGGTCGCGCACCGGCACGAGTTCGGGTGACCGGCGGAGTCAGCCCAACACGCAGAAGGGACAACGGTGACCTCCAGCGCCCATGCGCTCGGCAGCGTGCTCGCTGTCGAGAGCGACCCCGGCGGCGGCTTCGTGGCGCCGGGGATCGAGGAGTTCTACCCCGAGCCGCTCGCGCAGTTCTCCCTCCTCGGAGTGGACTTCGAGATCACCCGCATCACCGTGATCCTGTGGGTGGCGACGATCGCGATGCTGGCCTTCCTCGTGGCCGCGGCCCGCAGGCCGCAGATCGTCCCGGGCAAGCTCCAGTACCTGGGGGAGAGTGGCTACTCGCTCGTCCGCGACGGCATCGCCCGTGACGTGATCGGCCCCAAGGGCCCGCCATTCGCCCCGTTCCTGGTGTCGCTGTTCTTCTTCATCCTGGCGAACAACCTCATGGCGATCATCCCGTTCGCGCAGATCTCGCCGATGTCGAAGTTCGCCTTCCCGTTGGTCCTGGCCGCCATCTGCTGGGTCATCTACATCTGGGTCGGGATCCGGGAGCAGGGCGCTGGCCGCTACTTCAAGGACATCCTCTTCCTGCCCGGCGTCCCGAAGTTCATGTACGTCCTGGTGACCCCGATCGAGATCCTGCAGACCTTCGTGGTCCGGCCGTTCACCCTGGCGGTCCGGCTCTTCGCCAACATGTTCGCCGGTCACATGCTGCTGGTCGTCTTCTCGCTCGGCGCGGTCTACCTCCTCAACGTCGGCAACTACTCGGTCATCTTCGCTCCGGTCTCCGCCCTGATGGCGATCGTGATGACCTTCTTCGAGTTGCTGGTCATCTTCCTGCAGGCCTATGTCTTCACCGTGCTGATGGGGACCTACCTCAACGGTTCCGTCGAGCCTGCCCACTGACCGCACCACCCCCAGCCAGCCGCCCGGGAGCACCCCGGGCGACCGACACAGGAGGATCCCTAGCAATGGCATTGGACGTTCTGGCAGAGCTGACCGGCAGCATCGGGTCGGTCGGTTACGGCCTCGCTGCGATCGGCCCGGGCATCGGCGTGGGCATCGTCTGGGCTGCCTACATCCAGGCGACCGCCCGGCAGCCCGAGTCGGCGGGCCTGACCCGGACCTACGCCTTCCTCGGGTTCGCCCTCTCCGAGGCGCTCGCACTCATCGGCTTCGTCGTTCCCTTCGTCTTCGGCACCTGATCGGCCCATCGGGCACGGTCACCCACTCCAGACAGGGACAGTGAGAGCATGAGCATCCTCGCGGCGGAGAGCCACAACCCACTGATCCCGCCGCTCGGCGAGATCATCATCGGGTTGATCGCCTTCGCGATCCTCTTCTTCGTGGTGGCCCGGTTCGTCGCGCCGCGCTTCGAGCAGATCTTCCGGGCGCGCCGCGAGGCGATCGAGGGCGGCATCGAGCGGGCCGAGGCGATGCAGGCCGAGGCCAAGGCGGCTCTCGAGCGCTACCAGGCGCAGCTGGCCGAGGCACGCACCGAGGCCGCGCAGATCCGCGACCATGCCCGCGCCGAGGGCCAGCAGATCCTCGAGGAGCTGCGGGCCCAGGCGCAGGAGGAGTCGGCGCGGATCATGGCCCGCGGCGAGGAGCAGCTGGCGGCCTCGCGGCAGCAGGTCGTCAACCAGCTCCGCGGCGAGATCGGCGCGCTGGCGGTCGACCTGGCCGGCCGCGTGGTCGGCGAGTCCCTCGAGGACCAGGCGCGCCGCAGCGGCACCGTCGACCGGTTCCTCGACCAGCTCGACGGCATGGCCGCCGGTGCCTCGCCGGACGGCCGGGGCGGTGCCACCGGCAGCTCCGTGTACGCGCAGGGCGACCGCTGATGGACGCCTCCAGCCGCGAGGCGCTCGCGGTCGTCCGGGACCGGCTGGGCGAGATCACCCGGCCGGCCTCCGGTCTGCTGGAGCGGGCGCGCGATCGGCTGACCGGCCAGGAGCGGGCCGCGACCCCCGAGGAGCTCGCGGCGCTGGCCGACGAGTTGTTCGCCGTCGCGCGCCTGCTCGACGGGCAGGTCGCGCTGCGGCGGGCGCTGTCGGACCCGTCGGGCAGCCCGGCGGACCGGGCCGGCGTCGCGCGGCGGCTGCTGTCCGGCCGGGTCTCCGAGGCCACACTCGACCTGGTCGAGACCGCGGCCCGGCAGCGCTGGTCGCGCCCGCTGGACCTGGTGGAGGCGACCGAGACCCTGGCCACGGACGCCGCGCTGGACGCCGCGGACACCCGCGGTGAGCTGGACGGCGTCGAGGACGAGCTGTTCCGCTTCGGGCGCATCGTCGCCGGGGACGCGGAACTGTCCCGGATCCTCAGCGACCGCACCGCACCGGCCGACGGCAAGACCGCGCTGCTCGATCGGCTGCTCGCGGGCCGGGTCAGCCCGATCACCGCGATGCTGCTGCGCAACCACCTCACCGGGCGGGCCATCGGCAACGCCGAGAACGTCGTCGAGCGCCTCTCCGAGGCGGCCTCGACCCGTCGCGGCCAGTCGGTGGCGCACGTGACGACCGCCGTGGCGCTGACCGACGCGCAGGAGCGCCGCCTCACCGAGCTCCTCAGCCGCCTCTACCACCGCCCGATCGGCCTGCAGGTGACCGTCGACCCGAGCGTGCTCGGTGGCCTGGTCATCCGCGTCGGTGACGAGGTCATCAACGGCAGCATCGCCCACCGTCTCGAGGCCGCCGGCCGACGGCTCGTCGGCTGACCCCGGCCCCCACACAGACACCACCCAGCAGGGAAGAGGACACCACGCCATGGCCGAGCTGACGATCTCCGCTGACGAGATCCGCAGTGCCATCCAGAACTACGTCACCGAGTACTCGCCCGACGTGTCGCGGGAAGAGGTCGGGATCGTCACCGAGGCCGGCGACGGCATCGCCCGCGTCGAGGGCCTGCCCTCGGTCATGACCAACGAGCTGCTCGAGTTCGAGAGCGGCGTCCGCGGCCTGGCGCTGAACCTCGACGTCCGCGAGGTCGGCGTCGTCGTCCTCGGCGACTACGCCGGCATCGAGGAGGGCCAGCAGGTCCGCCGGACCGGCGAGGTCCTCTCCGTGCCGGTCGGCGACGGCTACCTCGGCCGCGTGGTCGACCCGCTGGGCAACCCGATCGACGGTGCCGGCCCGATCGCCACCACCGGCCGCCGGGCGCTGGAGCTGCAGGCCCCGACCGTCGTCCAGCGGCAGTCGGTGCACGAGCCGATGCAGACCGGCATCAAGGCCATCGACGCCATGACGCCGATCGGCCGCGGCCAGCGCCAGCTGGTCATCGGTGACCGGCAGACCGGCAAGACCGCGATCGTCACCGACACGATCATCAACCAGAAGCAGGCCTGGGCCACCGGCGACCCGAGCCAGCAGGTCCGCTGCATCTACGTCGCCGTCGGCCAGAAGGGCTCGACGATCGCGGCCATCCGCGCCTCCCTCGAGGAGGCCGGCGCGATGGAGTACACGACCATCGTCGCCGCGCCCGCCTCCGAGGCCGCGGGCTTCAAGTACATCGCCCCCTACACCGGCTCGGCCATCGGCCAGCACTGGATGTACGAGGGCAAGCACGTCCTGATCGTCTTCGACGACCTGTCCAAGCAGGCCGAGGCCTACCGCGCGGTCTCGCTGCTGCTGCGCCGTCCGCCGGGCCGCGAGGCCTACCCCGGCGACGTCTTCTACCTCCACTCCCGGCTGCTGGAGCGCTGCGCGAAGCTCTCCGACGAGCTGGGTGCCGGGTCGATGACGGGTCTGCCGCTCATCGAGACCAAGGGCAACGACGTGTCGGCGTACATCCCGACCAACGTCATCTCGATCACCGACGGGCAGATCTTCCTCGAGACGGGTCTGTTCAACTCCGGTGTCCGCCCGGCGATCAACGTCGGCATCTCGGTGTCCCGCGTCGGTGGCTCGGCGCAGATCAAGGCGATGAAGTCCGTCGCCGGCCGGTTGCGGCTGGACCTGGCCCAGTACCGGGAGCTCGAGGCCTTCGCCTCGTTCTCCTCCGACCTCGACGCCTCCAGCCGCGCGACGCTGGAGCGCGGCCAGCGCCTCGTCGAGCTGCTCAAGCAGGGCCAGTACCAGCCCTACCCGGTGGAGCGCGAGGTCGTCTCCATCTGGCTGGGCACCACCGGCAAGATGGACAAGGTGCCGGTACCCGAGGTGCGTCGCTTCGAGGCGGAGTTCCTGGACTACGTCGCCCGCAACCACGGCGGCGTCTTCGACGGGATCCGGCAGACCAAGGCCCTCGGCGACGACGCCGTCCAGAGCCTGGAGCGCGCCGTCGAGGAGTTCTACGGCCAGTTCCAGACCTCCGACGGCGGCACGCTGCGCATCAACGAGGACGAGGCCGAGGCCATGGACGCGTCCGAGCGCGGCCAGGAGCGCGTCCAGGTCAAGCGGAGCGCCTGACCGTGGCCGGCAACCTCCGCGCGCTGCGGCGCCGCATCCGCTCCACGCAGTCGACGAAGAAGATCTTCTCGGCGCAGGAGCTGATCGCCGGCGCCCGCATCGTGCGCGCCCAGGCCCGGGTGGAGGCCTCCAAGCCCTACGCCCGGGAGATCACCCGGGTCCTGTCCGCGCTGGCCGGCTCGGCGTCGCTGGACCACCCGCTGCTGACCGAGCGGCAGGACGCGCGGCGGGCGGCGGTGCTGGTCATCACCTCCGATCGCGGCTTCGCCGGCTCGTACAACGTCAACGTGCTGCGCCGGACCGAGGAGCTGCTCTCGCTGCTGCGCCAGGAGGGCAAGGAGCCGGTCCTGTACGTGGTGGGCCGGAAGGGGGAGACCTACTACTCCTTCCGCAACCGCCCGGTGGCCGAGACCTTCACCGGCTTCTCCGAGCAGCCGAACTACACCGACGCCCAGCGTGTCGGTGAGCAGCTCATCGCCGCCTTCACCGCCGGTGAGGACGACGACGAGACCGACGCCGGCGCCGACGGCGTCCTCGGCGTGGACGAATTGCACATCGTCTTCACTGAGTTCCGGTCGCTGCTCGCACAGATCCCGGTCGCCAAGCGGATGGCCCCGTTGGAGGTCGAGGAGGTCGAGGAGTTCGACTACGAGCGGGAGGACCGGGCGAGCGGCGTCATCACCGGTGACTCCGGCGTCCCCACCTCCTACGAGTTCGAGCCCTCGCCCGACGCCCTCCTCGACGCCCTGCTGCCGAAGTACGTGACCACGCGGATCTTCGCGGCGATGCTGGAGTCGGCGGCGTCGGAGTCGGCGTCGCGGCGACGGGCCATGAAGTCGGCCTCGGACAACGCCGAGGAGCTGGCGAAGAACCTCTCGCGGCAGGCGAACCAGGCTCGCCAGGCCGAGATCACCCAGGAGATCAGTGAGATCGTCGGCGGTGCGGACGCGCTGGTGTCCGCAGGCGCCGACGACTGACCCCATCCCCGCCGCTCCTGCGGCTGGGACACCGAAGACGCGGACCAACGCAAGGCCGAGGGCAGGAGAGCAGTACAGATGACCGTCACCGAGGACCGTCCGACCACCCAGACGACCGGCCGCGTCGTCCGGGTCACCGGGCCGGTCGTCGACGTCGAGTTCCCGCGCGACGCGATGCCCGACCTGTTCAACGCCCTGCAGGTCGAGGTCACCCTCGCCGACCTGGGCAAGACGCTGACCCTCGAGGTCGCCCAGCACCTGGGTGACAACGTGGTCCGCACCATCTCCATGCAGCCCACCGACGGTCTGGTCCGGGGCGCGGAGGTCCGGGACACCGGCTCGGCGATCTCCGTGCCCGTCGGTGACATCACCACCGGCCACGTGTGGAACGCCCTCGGCCAGTGCCTGGACACCCCCGGCTACGGCAGCGACGCGCCGCGGTGGGAGATCCACCGGCACGCGCCGCGGTTCGACCAGCTCGAGGGCCGCACCGAGATGCTGGAGACCGGCATCAAGGTCATCGACCTGCTCACCCCCTACGTGGCCGGCGGCAAGATCGGCCTGTTCGGCGGTGCCGGCGTGGGCAAGACGGTGCTGATCCAGGAGATGATCCGCCGCGTCGCCCAGGAGTTCGGTGGCGTGTCGGTGTTCGCCGGCGTCGGCGAGCGCACCCGCGAGGGCAACGACCTCATCACCGAGATGACCGAGTCCGGCGTCATCGAGTCCACCGCCCTGGTCTTCGGCCAGATGGACGAGCCGCCGGGCACCCGGCTGCGGGTCGCGCTCTCCGCGCTGACGATGGCGGAGTACTTCCGCGACGAGCAGAACCAGGACGTGCTGCTCTTCATCGACAACATCTTCCGGTTCACCCAG
>DASQXT010000351.1:0-18206 GCA_035639575.1 Geodermatophilus sp. | reverse complement strand
CGGTCGCCGGCGGTCATCGTGACCCCGCACTGCAGGGAGCAGTAGGGGCAGTGGGTCTGGGTCGTCCGGGTGCGCGGGCCGGCCCCGGCGAGCACTCCGGGCAGGGCGGTCGCGGTCACGTCGACGAGGTTCGACGGTGCGGGTTTCCCGGCGACGGCAGCGGCGTCAAGCCTGCGTTCCGTCGACCTCACGCCGTCCCGACGGCGGTTGTTAGGGCGCGCCTACGCTGGCCGGGTGGCCGACCGCGTGATCACCGTGCACCTCGGCGCCCCGTCGGTCCGCCCCGCCGAGCAGCGCGACGTGCCCCGGATCGCCGCCACCCTCACCCTCGTGCAGGCCACGTCGCGCTGGGCCCGCTGGGCGCTGCCGGAGGACGGCCGGGTGCAGCGGCTGACCCGGCTCGCCGAGCTCGACGCCGGTCACCGCGCGGTCTCCACCGGCACCTGCTGGGTCACCGAGGACGTCACCGCCGTCGCCGCGTGGCACGCCCCCGAGGAGGCGCCGGGCACCCGCCCGCTGCCCGACGACGTCCGTGCCGCGCTGGCCACCGAGCTTCCGCACGTGCACGGCTCCCGCTGGGACGCCGTCCGCCGGACCCGCGAGCTGGTCGACGCCGCCCGCCCGGCCGGGCCGCACTGGTGGCTGGCCTCCCTGGGCACCCGGCCCAGCAGCCGACGGCACGGCTACGGGACGGCGCTGCTGCAGCCGGCGCTCGAGCGCTGCGACGCGGACGGCCTGCCCGCCGCCGCCGCCGTCTCGACCTGGGCCGCCGTCCGGTTCCTGCGGCGGCTCGGTTTCGACGTCGACCAGGCGATGGAGAGCTCCGACGGTGCGCTGCCGCTCTGGCTGCTGGTGCGCCTGCCGTCGTCCTGACCGCTCCCCTGACCGGGTGGGGTCCTGCGTGCCGCACTCGAGGCGGTGCCTGTGCCAGCCTGGCGCCATGGTCCACGAGCCGGTCGACCTCGCCGAGAGGCTGTCCCAGTTCTCCGAGCACTGGTCCCCCAAGGTGGTCGCCCGCCTCAACGACTACGAGGTCAAGGTCGTCAAGGTCGAGGGGGAGTTCGTCTGGCACACCCACGAGGACACCGACGAGCTGTTCCTCGTCCTCGCCGGGGAACTGACCATCCAGCTGCGCGACGGCGACGTGGTCCTGCGTCCCGGCCAGTTGTACGTCGTCCCCCGAGGGGTGGAGCACCGTCCCACCGCCGACGGTGAGGTGCACGCAGTGCTCATCGAGCCGACCGGGGTCGTCAACACCGGCGACGCGGGCGGCCCGCTGACGGCCCGGTACGACGACTCGCTGGCGTAGTCACCGGGCCGTGGTGGGGCCTGTGGCACAGAGGGACGGGCGACCCGTCGAGGTCGGCCCAGCGGCTCGTCAGCCCGACGGGAGCCGGTGCAGCGTCCGCCACGACCGCGGCGTCGGTGAGCCAGCGATCAGCAGCGCGTGGTCGATCCTCTGGCGCAACGGCAGGGCGGCGTGCACCGCTGCCTCGGCTCGCTCCAGGGCAGCGACGCCGTCCCCGTGCTGTTCAGCGACGGAGCGCTCGCGATGGTCAGGCGGGGCACCAGGTCGCCGTGGGCACCCCCATGCGGCGGGTGGTCGGGGAACGCCGTCCACACGGCGCGGGTGAGTCGGCGGAACGGCTCGCCGGGCTCCGGGCGCAACCACACGACGTCCGTGTCGAACCACCGGGTCGTGGCGAAGCTGCACTCGAAGGCGGGGACGGTGCGCACCGCGGCGGCGAGGGTGGCCAGCGCGACCCGGTCGACGGCGTCCGGGGGCAGGAAGGGGTGGAGCACGGTGACGCGCGCGGGGACGCCCCACGGGGCGGCGTGATCGAGGCGCTGCCGGTGGACGTCGACCACCGGATCGGCTGCCACGACGTGGACGACGGCGGCCGTCTGCGTCGGCGCAGCCACGGGTGCCACGTCGTCGAGGGAGTGCACCGGACCCACGCTAGGGCCGGTCACCTGGCCGGGACCCCGTCCGAGCCTGCGCGCAGGAACTCCTCGCGGGGGTGTCGATCCGACGTGGGGTCGTTCGTACAGGGGGTGAGCGGCCGGTACCGTGCCGGCCGCCGGACCCGAGGAGACGAGATGGCCCTCTACATGCTCGCCATGCACCAGCCCGTCGGACCCGCGCCGGAACCGGCCGTCCTGCAGCAGGTCATGGCCGACCTCGACGCGCTGCGCGACGAGATGCAGGCGGCCGGCGCCTGGGTGTTCGCCGGCGGCCTGCACGACCCGGACGCGTCGACCGTCCTGCGGCCGCAGGGCGACGAGGTGCTGGTGACCGACGGCCCCTACGTGGAGAGCAAGGAGCACCTCGGTGGCTTCACCGTCATCGACGTCCCCGACCTCGACACCGCTCTGCGCTGGGGGCGGCGGACGGCGCTGGCGAGCGGGCTGCCCATCGAGGTGCGACCGTTCCGGCAGCGTTTCTGACCGTGCCCGACGTGGAGGCGGTCTTCCGCGAGTCCTACGGCCGCGCGGTCGCCGTCCTCACCCGCCTCCTCGGCGACATCGACGCCGCCGAGGAGGCGGTCCAGGACGCCTTCCTGACCGCCCTGCAGCGCTGGCCGGCCGACGGCGTGCCGCCCAGCCCCGCCGGGTGGATCGTCACCACCGCCCGCAACCGGGCCATCGACCGGCTGCGGCGCGAGTCCACCCGCACCGACCGGTACCGGGCCGCCGCACTGCTCGCCGACCCCGGCCCACCGCCCGAGGAGGGCGCCGTGCGCGACGACCGGCTGCGCATGCTGTTCACCTGCTGCCACCCCGCCCTGGCCCCCGCCGCCCGCGTCGCGCTGACGCTGCGGCTGGTGGGCGGGCTGTCCACCGCGGAGATCGCGCGCGCGTTCCTGGTCCCCGAGGCGACGATGGCCCAGCGGCTGGTGCGGGCCAAGAACAAGATCCGCGATGCCCGCATCCCCTACCGGGTGCCGGCCGAGGCCGACCTGCCCGACCGGCTGTCCGGCGTCCTGGCGGTCGTCTACCTCGTCTACTCGGAGGGGCACACCGCGTCGGCGGGCGAGGGACTGCTGCGCACCGACCTGTGCACGGAGGCGGTCCGGTTGGCCCGGGAGCTGGCCGAGCTGATGCCCGACGAGCCGGAGGTGCTCGGCCTGCTGGCGCTGGTCCTGCTGAGCGAGTCCCGCCGGGCCGCCCGGGTCGCGCCCGACGGGTCGCTGGTGCCGCTGCCGGAGCAGGACCGCTCCCGGTGGGACGCCGCGCTCATCGCCGAGGGCCAGGAGCTGGTGCGCCGCTGCCTGCGTCGCGGCGCCCCCGGGCCGTACCAGGTGCAGGCGGCGATCCAGGCGGTGCACAGCGACGCCGCCACCGCGGAGGAGACCGACTGGGCGCAGGTGCTCGCGCTCTACGACCACCTGGTGGCGCTGACGCCGAGCCCGGTGGTGGCGCTCAACCGCGCGGTCGCGGTGGCCGAGGTGCACGGGCCGACAGCGGCGCTGGTGCTGCTCGACGGCCTCGACCTGCCGCGCTCGCACCTGCTGCCCGCCGTCCGGGCCGACCTGCTGCGCCGGCTGGGCCGCACCACCGAGGCCGTCGCGGCCTACGACACGGCCCTCGGGCTGGCCGGCAACGCGACCGAGCGCGCCTTCCTGGAGCGGCGGCGGGCCGAGGTGGCGGGCGCCGGCTGAGCCACGGCCGCCGCCTCCCACCCCTGCCGGATCTCCACCCCTGCTTCCAGGAGTGAGCAGGGGTGGAGATCCGGCAGGGGAGCCGACAGGGGTTCCGCGCACCGGCCGCGGCCGTCGGCTACCTCGCCGGTCAGTCCCAGCGCCGGCGGGAGCGCTTGAGCTCGCCGCGCTGCTTCTTGGCCTGGATGCGGCGCTCCTGCGAGCCGCGCGTGGGCTTCGTGCGCCGGCGTGCGGGGGGCGGCGGGGCCAGTGCCGCACGCAGGACGGCGGCCAGCCGCTCCCGGGCGGCCTGCCGGTTGCGCAGCTGCTGACGGTGCTCGCTGGCGGCCACGGTCAGGACGCCGTCCACCAGCCGGCCGGCCAGGCGTGCGGCCAGCCGCTCCCGCTGGACGCCGGTCAGCCCGGGCAGCTCCAGCGGCGCGACCGACAGCTCCACCCGCGAGTCGGCGGTGTTCACGCCCTGCCCGCCGGGACCCGACGAGCGGGAGAACCGCCAGTGCTGCGCGGCCGCGGGCACGACGAGGGAACCGGTGACCGGCAGGTCCCCGGAGGCGTCGTCGATGGCCGGCACGTCCCCCAGTGTGGCGAGGCGGCCGCGACGAGGCCGATCCGGTTCAGGCGGCGGGCACCGGGTCGGGGCCACCGGCCGCGCCGGGGCGGCAGCGCACCAGCCGGCGCAGCGTCAGCCAGCTGCCCCGCGCGGCGCCGTGCCGCTCCAGCGCGCCGACGGCGTAGGCCGAACAGGTCGGCTCGAACCGGCAGCACGGCGGTCGCCGGGGGCTGACCTCGCGCTGGTAGACCCGGACGGCGGCCACCAGCCGGTCCCGCACCCGGGTCCCCCGCCGCCCGGTGCCGGCGGCGTGCACGTGCCGCACCGTCGTCGGCACCAGGAACAGCCCGTCGACGCCGCAGCCGATCGCGTTGGCCAGGCAGCACCCGGTGTTGAGGAACAGCAGGTCGCGCAGACACGAGCCGTCCCGGTCGTAGCCGCGGCGCGGCCCGTATCCGTAGCCGTACCGCGGGCCGTAGCCGTACCCCGGGCGGGGGCCGTACCGGCGGCCGTACCCCGGACCGTGCCGCCGCCGGCGCGGACCCCAGCCGCTGCTCCAGATGAAGACCATGGACCGATCCTGAGGGCGTCCGGTCGCCCGCGCCCGGTGAGCCGGGAGGACCATCGGCCGCATGCCCGACTTCCCCCTGGCCACCGCGCTGGCCGCCGGCCCCGTCGTCCTCGACGGCGGCCTGGCCACCGAACTGGAGGTGCAGGGGCACGACCTGTCCTCGGCACTGTGGTCGGCGCGGCTGCTGCGCGACGACCCGGAGGCGGTCGTCGCCGCGCACGCCACCTTCGCCGCCGCCGGAGCGCAGGTGGCGACGACGGCCAGCTACCAGGTGTCGGTCGAGGGGCTCGCCGCTGTCGGGCTGGACGCGGCGGAGGCCCGGCGGCTCGTCGTCCGCTCGGTGCACCTGGCCGAGCGCGGGGCCCCGGAGGCGTGGATCGCCGGGTCGGTCGGGCCCTACGGCGCGGCCCTCGCGGACGGCTCGGAGTACACCGGGGACTACGCCGACGAGGTCGGCGTCGACCGGCTCCGGCAGTGGCACCGGCCGCGCATGCAGTGGCTGGCGGAGGCCGGGGCCGACGTGCTGGCCTGCGAGACGGTGCCCGCCGCCGCCGAGGCCGAGGCGCTGCTGGCGGAGGCCGACATGCTGGGGATGCCGGTCTGGCTGTCGCTCACCACGGTGCTGGACGGCGACGGCGTCGTCCGCACCCGCCGCGGCGAGCCGGCCGAGGAGGTGTACGCGATGGCGTACGGCACCGACGCGGTGGTGGCGGTCGGCGTCAACTGCACCGACCCGGACGGGATCCTGCCGGCGGTCGCCGCCGCTTCCGCTGCGGGCAAGCCCGTCGTCGTCTACCCCAACAGCGGTGAGCGGTGGGACGCCGCCAGCCGCCGCTGGACCGGGACCGCCGGCCTCTCCCCCGCCGGTGCGCTCTCCTGGGTCGACGCCGGCGCCCGGCTCGTCGGCGGCTGCTGTCGTGTGGGACCCCATGCCGTCGCCGCCCTCGCCCGTGCGCTCCGCCGCGGTCGGTCCGACGAGGAGGTTGTCTCCGGCAACGGCCGTTGACCTCCCGGGCACCACGGGGATGGTGTGGGACAGAGCCCACCGGCCGGGTGGGCGTCCCCGACGGAGGATCCCCATGCGACGAGCACTCCTCACCGGCTCCGCGGCCACGGCCGTGGTGGTCGGGACCCTCACCCCCGCACTGGCCGACACCGACGAGCGACGGTGCTCCCCGACCCGCGACGACGTGCCGGTGTGCTCCGCAGACAGCTCGGCCGGGACCGCCACCTTCCTCGACCCGACCGTCGCGGTCACCGGGGCCCGGCACGTCAGCCTCGGGCAGCGGGGCTACGTCGGCCCCTTCGCCGAGCTGCACGCCACCCGGCACGCGCCGATCAGCATCGGCGCGTCGTCGAACGTCCAGGACAACGTCCTGCTCGACGCCCGCGGCGGCAGCGGCATCCAGGTCGGCGACCGCGTCATCCTGGCCCACGGGTCCTCGGTGCGCGGCTCGGCGAGCATCGGCATCGAGTCCAGCCCGCTGCCCCCGCAGGTCGAGGACACGGTGGACACCGGCGAGGGGTCGGTGTTCCTGAGCTTCGGCAGCGAGGTCGACGGCGCCACCGTCGAGCTCGACTCCGGCGTCTCGGCGCTGGCCCGGGTCGCCCCCGGCGTCACGCTGCCCAGCGGCTTCCTCGTGCTGCCCGGCAAGAACGTGACCACCGACGCCGAGGCCAGCGACCCGGCCCTGGGCAAGGTCCGCCACCTCACCCAGGCCGACGTCGCGTTCAACGAGGCCGTCATCCACGTCAACGAGTCACTGGCCCGCGCGTACACCGAGCTGTACCGCGAGGACCCCGGCGCCGTGCACGGGGCCAACCTCGACCCGGGCCGCACCGAGTTCAACCCCGACGCCGACCTGCCGAGCTTCGCCGGCGAGGAACAGGCGCGGCCGGACTCCCGCACCCGGGTCATCGGCGACGTCGACCTGGCCGACACCTACGACCGGTTCACGCAGCGCACCGGCGAGCGGATCGCCATCCGCGCCGACGAGGGCGAGCCCTTCGTCATCGGCCACGTCGACGAGATGGACGACGAGGTGGTCTTCCACGCCCTCGAGCACACCGACCTGCACGTCGGCGACGACGTCCGCTACGGCGAGGGCGCGATCGTGCACGGCGGCGGCCGCGTCGTCGTCGAAGGGCAGCCCGAGGAGCAGACCGTGGTGGGCGACCGCGTCCGCCTCGGCGACCGGTCCGTCGTCTTCCGCAGCACCATCGGCGACGGCGCCCGGATCGGCGACCACAGCGCCGTCGTCGGCACCGACCTGCCCGCCGGCACCGTCGTCCCGTCGCACACCGTCGTCCTCAACGGCGAGGTGTTCGGCGCGGTCGAGTGGTGACCACGCTCGTGCGCCCCCGCGGCCCGGCGGCCGCCCTGCTCGCCCTCGCCGCCGGGCTCACCGGCTGCTCGTCGGCGGCCACGCCCTCCCCGGCGACCGTGGCGGGACCGGCCCCGGTCCTGGCGTCGGCCACCCTCACCGACGACGTCGACCCGGCCGCCGGCACCTGGTCGACCACCTGGGAGGCGTGCTTCGAGCCGCCGCCCGGCGAGGAGGACCCCGAGCGCTGGGAGGTCCGGGCGGTGACCGTCGAGGGCGTCTCCCCCCGCGTCGACGAGCTGCCGGGGAGGTGCGTCGAGCTGCAGCTGGCACAGGGCCCGGGGACGGCGCCGGCGGACGACCCCGGGCGGGCCGCCGCCCTGGCCGACGCCGCGTCGCTGGCCCACCAGGCCCGCGGGGTGCACGCCGACGGCTCGGTGACGCCGTGGAGCGCACCGGTGGTCGCCGGCACCGTCGGCTGAGCAGCCCCCGGGCGCGCTGCTAGAGGATCGGCTTGCCGCCGGTGACCGCGACCCGCGCGCCCGAGACGTAGGACGCCTCGTCGCTGGCCAGCATCACGTAGACCGGCGCCAGCTCGGCCGGCTGCCCGGCGCGGCCCAGCGGCACCTGCTGGCCGAAGCTCTCCACCTTCTCCTCGGGCATGGTCGCCGGGATCAGCGGCGTCCAGATCGGGCCCGGGGCCACGCTGTTGGCCCGGATGCCCTTCTCGGCCAGCATCTGCGCCAGGCTGGCGGTGAAGTTGGCGATCCCGGCCTTGGTCATCGCGTAGGCGATGAGGTTGGGGCTCGGGTTGTCGGAGTTCACCGACGACGAGTTGATGATCGACGCCCCCGGCTGCATGTGCGGGACCGCGTCCTTGGTCAGGGTGAACATCGCCGTCAGGTTCAGCGCCAGCGTGTGGTCCCACTCCTCGTCCGAGACCTCCTCGACCGAGTCGTGGCTCATCTGGAAGGCCGCGTTGTTGACCAGGATGTCGACCTTGCCGAACTCCTCGACCGCCTTCGGGATGATCGTCTTCTGGTGGGCCCGGTCGGCGAGGTCACCGGGGACGAGCACGCACTTCCGGCCGGCCTCCTCGACGTACTTCGCGGTGTCCTTGGCGTCCTCGTGCTCGTTGAGGTACGAGATCAGGACGTCGGCGCCCTCCCGGGCGAAGGCGATCGCGACGGCGCGGCCGATGCCGCTGTCGCCGCCGGTGATCACCGCCGCCTTGCCGGTCAGCCGGCCCGAGCCGCGGTAGCTCTCCTCCCCGTGGTCGGGCTTGGGGTCCATCTGCCCGAGCGTGCCGGGGACCTCCTGCTGCTGCGCGGGCTGGGACTCGGGACGGGGTTCGGACATGGCACTACCTCCGTGGACGTGCTCCGTGGACGTGCGGGACGGCGGTGCGCCGGCGCTCTGCTCACGCCGCCCGGGAGCCGGGCCACCGCCGCGTCCCCCGCCCGCTACCCCCGCACGCACCCCTCCGAACCGACCCGGTCCCGAACCGGCGGACCCCGCCATCGCCCGGCCGGGCCCTGCGCGGGAAGTTCCGCCGCGTCCGGCACGCTGTCCCCCACGATGACCGCCACCGCCCCTCCCCTCCTCGACGACCCGTCCGACCTCTCGGCCCTCCGGGCGCGCGGCGCCGACCCAGACGAGCTGTTCACCTCGTTCGCCGCCTGGGCGCAGGCGCAGGGCACCGCGCTGTACCCGCACCAGGAGGAGGCGCTGATCGAGCTGGTCAGCGGCGCCAACGTCGTCCTGGCGACGCCGACCGGATCGGGCAAGTCGCTGGTGGCCACCGGCGCGCAGTACGCCGCGCTGGCCGCGGGCCGGCGCAGCTGGTACACCGCGCCGATCAAGGCGCTGGTCAGCGAGAAGTTCTTCGCGCTGTGCGGCGTCTTCGGCGCGGAGAACGTCGGCATGCTCACCGGCGACGCCGCGGTCAACCGGGACGCCCCGATCATCGCCTGCACCGCCGAGGTCCTGGCCAACGTCGCGCTGCGCGAGGGCCCCGACGCCGACGTCGGCCTGGTCGTCATGGACGAGTTCCACTTCTACGGCGACCCGGACCGCGGCTGGGCCTGGCAGGTGCCGCTGCTGGAGCTGCCGAGGCCGCAGTTCCTGCTGATGAGCGCCACCCTCGGCGACACCGGCTGGCTGCGCGAGGACCTCACCCGCCGCACCGGCCGGCCCACCGCGCTGGTCGCCGGCGTCGAGCGCCCGGTGCCGCTGCACCACTACTACGCGACGACGCCGATGCACGAGACGATCCAGGAGCTGCTGGACACGCGACAGGCGCCGGTCTACGTCGTCCACTTCACCCAGGCCTCGGCGCTGGAGCGCGCGCAGGCACTGATGAGCGTCAACGTGTGCACCAAGGAGGAGAAGGCCGCCATCGCCGAGATGATCGGCGGCTTCCGGTTCACGACCTCCTTCGGGACGACGCTGTCGCGGCTGGTCCGGCACGGGATCGGGGTGCACCACGCCGGGATGCTGCCCAAGTACCGGCGGCTGGTGGAGCAGCTGGCCCAGGCCGGCCTGCTCAAGGTCATCTGCGGCACCGACACCCTCGGCGTCGGCATCAACGTGCCGATCCGCACCGTGGTCTTCTCCGCGCTGTCGAAGTACGACGGCACCCGCACCCGGCTGCTCAACGCCCGCGAGTTCCACCAGATCGCCGGGCGGGCCGGGCGCGCCGGCTACGACACCGCCGGCACCGTCGTCGTCCAGGCACCCGAGCACGAGGTGGAGAACCTCCGGCAGTTCGCCAAGGTCGCCGACGACCCCAAGAAGCGCCGCAAGCTGGTGCGCAAGAAGGCGCCCGAGGGCATGGTCCCGTGGTCGGAGGGCACCATGCGCCGGCTGGTCGAGGCCGACCCCGAGCCGCTGACCAGCAACATGCGCGTGTCGACGGCGATGGTGCTCGACGTCGTCGACCGCCCCGGCGACCCCTTCGCCGCGATGCGCCGGCTGCTCACGGAGAACCACGAGCCGCGCAAGCGGCAGTTGCGGCACATCCGGGAGGCGATCGGCATCGCCCGCTCGCTGCTGCAGGCCGGGGTGCTGGTGCGGCTCGACACCCCCGAGCCCGACGGGCGCCGCTACCGGCTGACCGTCGACCTGCCGCCGGACTTCGCGCTCAACCAGCCGCTGTCGACGTTCGCCCTGGCCGCGATCGAGCTGCTCGACCCCGCGTCCGAGACCTACGCCCTCGACGTGGTCAGCGTCATCGAGGCCACCCTCGACGACCCGCGGCAGATCCTGGCCGCGCAGCTGAACAGGGCCAAGGGCGAGGCGGTCGCCCGGATGAAGGCCGAGGGGATCGAGTACGAGGAGCGCATGGAGCTGCTCGAGGAGATCACGTACCCGCAGCCGCTGGCCGAGCTGCTCGAGCACGCGCTGGAGGTCTACACCCGCTCGAACCCGTGGGCGGCCGACGCGCACCTGTCGCCGAAGTCCGTCGTCCGCGACGTGTGGGAGAACGCCTACACCTTCCGCGAGCTGGTCAACACCTACGGGCTGACCCGCGCGGAAGGCGCGGTGCTGCGCTACCTCTCCGACGCCTACAAGGCGCTGCGCTCCGGCGTCCCCGCGGCCGCCCGCACCGACGAGGTGACCGACCTGGTCGAGTGGCTCGGCGAGCTGGTCCGCCAGGTGGACTCCTCGCTGCTCGACGAGTGGGAGCAGCTGACCAGCCCGGACCAGCCGCTGGACGCTCCGGTCGCCGTCCCGGTCCGCCCGCGGCCGCTGACCGGCAACGAGCGGGCGTTCACGGCGATGGTGCGCAACCAGCTGTTCCGGCGGGTGGAGCTGTTCGCCCGCCGCCGCTGGTACGACCTCGGGGAGCTCGACCGGGGCTCCGGGTGGGACGCCGAGCGGTGGGGCGAGGTGGTGCAGGCCTACTTCGCCGAGCACGCCGAGCTGGGCACCGGCGCCGACGCCCGCGGCCCGGCGCTGCTCATCTGGGACAGGAGCGAGCCCGGGGTCTGGCGGGTGCGGCAGATCCTGGACGACCCCGTCGGCGACCACGACTGGGGCATCGACGTCGAGGTCGACCTCGAGGCCTCCGACGAGGAGGGCGCCGTCGTGCTGCGCGTCGTCGGCGCCGGCCGCAAGGACTGACCGGGTCGGCACTCGTCGCGGGTTTTAACCGGACTCTTGCCTTGCCCTGGGCTGCTGCACGTCACCTCCCGCCTACCGTCG
Source organism: Geodermatophilus sp. (assembly GCA_035639575.1). Taxonomy (GTDB): domain Bacteria; phylum Actinomycetota; class Actinomycetes; order Mycobacteriales; family Geodermatophilaceae; genus Geodermatophilus. The sequence continues at coordinate 6,893 of DASQXT010000351.1, read as the reverse complement.
GAGGCGAACGGCGGGTCGCCGTGGACGGCGGGCACCGAGGAGGACTCCGTGGACCTTCGCTTCGTGGCTTTCGACCTCATCGCCCGGGACGTCACGCTGAGGACGCTGCTGGCCAACTACGCCCAGCGCCTCGAGGCCGACGGCGCCGCGGAGGACCCGACGGCGTCCTGCTTCGTCTCCCTGAGGTGGACGGCCGACGAGCACAGCTCCGCCCCGGCCGGGTCCGAACTGCTGACCCTCCAGGTCCACGCCGCCCAGGACGACCCCTGTTCCCTCGCCCAGCTCGAGCAGGTCCTGCAGCGGCTGCGCGCGGCCCTGACGACCGTCGGGCCGAACCCGTGCATCACCGCCCGGTGTCTGACGACGTCGGGAGCGGTCCCCGACAGCCGCTTCGGCACGGTCGTCCGGACCAGCACGTGGCGGATCGCGCCCGTGTCCGCCGAACCGAGGGCGGCGGCCCCCACCCGGCTCGTGCCGTGGTGGGTGGGGAGCGAGCCGGACGGATCCGGCCTCCGGGTGCCCGGCCTCGGAGTCCTCAGCCCCAACTGACGGGGCCCTCCACCGGGGTCCCGCCCGGGGAGGTCATCGGTCGTACGACCCCGCGGCGGCGACCTCGTGCTCGTGCCGGGTCTCGACCGGGACCGCGGGCAGCAGGAGGGTGAAGACGGGGGGCGCCACGCGGGTGAGCTGCAGCCGGCCGTGCTCGGCCTCGGCGAGCCGGCGGGCCAGCGGCAGGCCGATCCCGTGCCCGTCGCGCCCTTCGGCCCGCGGCGTGAACACGGCACCGGTCTCGCCCTGGACGCCGGGACCCTCGCCCTCGTCCGCGACGTCGACCGCCACGGCGCCCGTGGCCTCCCGGACCGTGACGGTCACGGTGCCCCGCCCGTGGGTGCAGGCGTTGTCGACGAGCACGCCGAGCACCTGGCGGACCGCCGCGGTCGACGCCCGGGCCTCCGGCGCGCCGGGGTCGACCCGCACCTCGAGGTCCCGGCCGTGCAGGTCCAGCCGCGCCCGCCACTCCGACGAGAGCTCACCGACCAGCGTGCCGAGGTCGACCGGACCGGCGGGAGGACCCTGCCCGGCACGGGCCAGCGCCAGGACCTCGTCGATGATCGCCGCCAGGCGGTCGGCGTCCACCAGGCTCGCCGCGATCGCGGGCCGCGGGTCGACGTCGGTCCGCTCCAGCGCCGCCTCCAGGCGCAGCCGCATCCCGGCCAGCGGTGTCCGGAGCTGGTGGGAGGCGTCGGTGGAGAAGGCCCGCTCCCGGGCGAGCAGGTCGTCCAGGCGGGCCGCGGTCGCCTCGAGCGCGGCGCCGACCGCGTCGGTCTCCTCGATCCCTCCCCGACGGGTCCGGATGCTGAAGTCACCCTCCCCCAGGCGCCGCGCGCTCTCCTCCAGCTCCTCGAGGGGCTGCGCCAGCCGGCGGGCCTGCCGGCGCCCGATCAGCCAGGCGACCGTGACGGCGGCAGTGGCGAGCCCCGCCATCCCCGCCCACATGAGACCGACCGCACCGAGCACGTCCGCACGGGACTGGGTCACCACCACCGCGCCGATCACCTCGTCGGAGTGGGTGACGGGGACGGCGACGACCAGGAGGATCCCGTCGGTCGCGGTCGACACCTCGCCGTCGAAAGCCCCGGCCAGCACGTCGGTGTCGCCGTCCAGGACCGCCCCGGCCAGCCGCCGACCGTCCCGGTCGAACACGGCTGCGGCGACGGCCTCGCCGTCGTCACCGACGTCGTCGAGGACCTCGGGGTCGATCCGGTCGTCGTGGTACACGTCGCCGGCCACGGTGATGGCCAGGTCGCTGGCGTGCCGCACCAGGTGCCCCCACTGGTGCTGCAGCGCGTACTGGAGCACCGCCACGCCCAGCGGCACGGCGAACAGGACCGTGGCGACGACGGAGGTCAGCACGGCCAGGCTGATGATCCGGGTGCGCACGGACGTCGCCTCCGATCGGCGGTGGTCGAGGCTCGACGGTGGGCAGGCGCCGGCACCCGGCGGGGGCGTGCCTGCGGTCGTGTGTCCTCCGGAGTCCCGGGGGCGGCCCCCTGATACCGGCGCGGGCAGGAACGCCCCGCGGACCGGTCACCTCGAACGCCCAGAGGGCCCGGTCGTCTGCGGGCGTGGCACGCTCTCCTGCGATGACCCGATGACCCTGCTGGAGATGATCGCGGTGGCCGCGGCGGGGACGGCTGCGGGAGCCATCAACGCCGTCGTCGGCTCGGGCACGCTGGTGACCTTCCCGGTGCTGCTGGCCGTCGGCCTGCCGCCGGTGACCGCGACGGTCAGCAACTCCCTCGGCCTGGTGCCGGGCAACCTCGCCGGCTCGCTCGGCTACCGGCGGGAGCTGGCCGGGCAGCGCTGGCTGCTGCTGCGGCTGCTGCCCGCCTCGGTGCTCGGCGCGCTGACCGGCGCGTTCCTGCTGCTGCACCTCCCGGCGAGCAGCTTCGAGGCGATCGTGCCGGTGCTCGTCGGGCTGGCCGTCGTCCTCGTCGCCGTGCAGCCGCTGGTGTCGCGGGCCCTGGCGCGCCGGCGGGCCGTGGACGAGCCGCCGTCGGCGATCGGCCCCGGCCGGCTGGCCGCGCTGTTCGCCGGCGCCTACGCGACCGGCAGCTACGGCGGGTACTTCGCGGCCAGCCAGGGGGTGCTGCAGATCGGCGTCTTCGGGCTGCTGCTGCACGAGTCCCTGCAGCGGCTCAACGCGATCAAGAACGTGCTCACCCTCGCGGTCAACGGGGTGGCCGCCGGGGCCTACGTCGTCGTGGCGACCGACCGCGTCGACTGGCGCGCGGCCGGGCTGGTCGCGGCCGGCTCGCTGCTGGGCGGGTACGTCGGCGCCCGGTTCGGTCGCCGGCTGCCCCCGGCCGTGCTGCGTGCCGCGATCGTCGCGCTCGGGTGCGTCGCGATCGCCGTGCTGCTCACGTGATGCTCCGGGACCGGCCGGTGTCGGAGTCCGCAGGTCGACGCGGCAAGCTGGACCCATGACGGGGAGTGCAGCCGAACGCTTCGACCAGGCCCTGGCCACCACGCCGGCCGACCTCGACGGCCCCGAACTGCTGCCCTGCCGGCTGGCGCGCGCCTGTGCCGCCGCGCTCGGTGTGGACGGCGCCGGGCTGAGCCTGCACGTGGGTCTGCTCCGGACGCCGATCGGCGCCAGCGACGCGCCGACCGCGCACGCCGAGCGCCTGCAGTTCACCGTCGGCGACGGCCCCTGCCTGCGTGCCCAGGACAACGGCACGGTGATCGCCTTCTCCCTCGAGGACATCGCGCGCAACTGGCCGGAGCTGTGGGCCTCGCTGCTCAACGAGACGAGCTACCGCGGCGTGCTCTCGGTGCCGCTGCCCCCGCCGATGGGGCCGCTGGTGGTCCTGGACCTCTACGTCCGCGACCCCGCGCGGCTGACCTCCCTCGACCGCGACGAGCTGCAGACGGTCGCCCGGGTGGCCACCCACGAGCTGGCGGTCACGGTGTCCGGGCCGGAGTTCCCCGAGGACGGCAGCAACTGGCTCGAGGGGCCGGACGCGCAGCGGCGCGCCCTCGTCTGGCAGGCCATGGGCCTGGTCGGCGTCGCCTTCGGGCTCGACGCCACCGACGCCATCGCCACGATGCGGGCCTCGGCGATCACCGCGGGCCGGGTGGTGGACGACGTCGCCGCGGACATCGTCGCCGGCCGCCTGCTGCCGGGCGACCTCCAGGCGGCCCCGGACCGCGACGGCCACGGCGGGTGAGCCCTGCGGAGTGGGCCCTGCTCGTGCTGGCCGGCGTCGGCGGGGGGCTGACCGGCAGCATCGCGGGCCTCGCCTCGCTGGTGAGCTACCCGGCGCTGCTCGCGGCCGGTCTGCCGCCGGTGGCGGCCAACGTGACCAACACCGTGGCCCTGGTGCTCAACGGCGTGGGCTCGGTGAGCGCCTCCGGACCCGAGCTGCGCGGGCAGGGACGGCGGCTGCTGCGGCTCGCGGGCGGTGCGGTGCTCGGTGGCGCCGCCGGTGCGGCGCTGCTGCTGCTCACGCCGTCGGACGCCTTCGAGCGGATCGTGCCGTGGCTGATCGGCGGGGCCGCGGTGGCGCTGCTGGTGCAGCGGCCACCGCGCGAGCTGGCCGCCCGGGGGGCCGCCGCGCACCCGACGCACCGCGACCCGTGGTGGCTGCCGCTGGCCGTCGCCGCGATCGCCGTCTACGGCGGCTACTTCGGGGCGGCGGCAGGCGTGATGCTGCTCGCGCTGTTCCTGCTGTCGACCGGCGAGGGCCTGGCGGTCGGCAACGCGATGCGCAACGTGGTGCTCGGCCTGGCCAACCTGACGGCGGCGGTCGGCTTCACCGTCTTCGCCCCGGTCGCCTGGTCGGCGGCGCTGCCGCTGGCCATCGGCCTGTTCATCGGCGGCCGGATCGGCCCGCGGGTGGTGCGCCGCGCGCCGCAGCTGCTGCTGCGCCGGCTCATCGCCCTCGCCGGACTCGGCCTGGCGGTGCACCTGGCCATCCAGGCCTACGGCTGAGGGAGGACCCCCGGTCCACCCTCGGCGTGCTCGCGGGGGAGCCGCCGCTCAGCCGCTGACGTAGGCGGCCAGGAACAGCACGAACGCGCTGGCCAGCAGCAGCAGCCGGGCCGGGGTGAGGCCGTTGATCAGGTTGGCCGTCGCCTCCACCCAGGCCGGCCGGATGCCGGCCTCCCGCGCACCGCGGCGCACCAGCCGGACCTCGTCGGCCAGCAGCGCCCCGGCCGCACCGAGCATGCCGAGCCCGACGGTGAGGAAGACCAGCGCCAGGCGCTCCCGGAAGGCCTCGGCGACCCCGGCGAGCAGCAGCACGACGACCAGCCCGGCGAGCAGGCCGACCACCGCGCCGGCGACGGGCGCCCACGGGCCCATCCGGGTCAGCGGGAACGGGACCCGGGCGCCGATCCGGGGACGGCGGGCGACCGGACCGGTCGGCTGGGCGCCCTCCGTCGCCGCCGCGCCGGGACCGGCGGCCGGCTGCGGGGGCGCCGGCGGCGTCCCGACCGGGATCGGGCCGGTCGCCGTCGGGGAGGCCGGGACCGGGCCGGACGGGACCGGCCCCGAGGGCACGGGACCGGACGGCGCGGCGCCCTCGGGGCCGGCACCGGGCGGCGTGGCGCCCGCCGGGTCCGCCCCGGCCGGGGTCGCGCCGGCGGGCTCGGCCGCGGGCAGCTCGGTGGTCACGGGGGACGACGGGGTGCGGGGTGCCTCGGACATCGCGGTCCACGCTAGGCGGAGGGGCCGACGGCGGCAGGGAGGCCGGTGCGGGTGTCGACACGTCGACACCGCGACACGCGTGCTGAGCAGGGTCCCTGGTCCCGGGCCGTCCGGACTACACCGGATGGCCGATGGAGACGAAACCTCCCAGTAACACAGACTTCATGCACCACACCGGCTCGACGTCGCCCGGAGGTGCCGTCGGTCCTGCCGGTCCGGTGAGCGCGCAGGGGAGCCCATGGTCCCGACCCAGCCCGAGCGGGTGCCCCTCGGACGTCGCTGTCCTGCCAGCCGCGCCGGTCCTGCCCGTCTCCTCCCCTGACCGGACGGTCCGCCCCCGGTGTATCACCCGCCGCCTCCCCGCCCTCTGTGTGAGTACGAACGCCACTGCACCCCCGCCCCGTTCTTCCGGTTCCCACGAGCAGCCGCGTGCGCTGCCACCCCTGAGGAGACCGTAGTGACCGTCATCTCCGTCCCGCAGGCCTTCAACGAGGACGACCTGTACGTGGACCTGCGGTCGATCATCGACGCCCCGCTGTACCTCAAGTGCGAGGGCTTCAACTTCGCCGGCTCGATCAAGCTCAAGGCCGCCACCGAGATGGTCGAGGCCGCGGAGCGGGACGGCGTCCTGACGCCGGACTCCGTGCTGATCGAGTCCTCCTCGGGCAACCTCGGCGTCGCGCTGGCCATGATCGCGGCCAGCCGTGGCTACCGGTTCCTGTGCGTGACCGACCCGCGCTGCAACCTGTCGACCCGGCGGCTGATGGAGGCCCTGGGTACCCGGGTGCACACCGTCACCGAGGAGGACCCGGGAGGCGGCGGGCTGCTGGCGGCACGGAAGAACTACGTGCGAGCGATGTGCGCGTCCGACAGCCGCTACGTGTGGCTCAACCAGTACCGCAACTCGAACAACTGGGGAGCGCACTACCGCCGGACGGCGCCGGCCATCGCCCGGTCCTTCCCCGAGCTGGACGTGCTGTTCCTGGGTGCGGGCACCACCGGCACCCTCATGGGCTGCGCGCGCTGGTTCAAGGCGTGGCACCGGCCGGTGCGGATCGTCGCCGTCGACAGCGTCGGTTCGGTGTCGTTCGGCGGACCGCCCAGCCGACGGGTCATCCCCGGTCTGGGCAGCGGCGAACGGCCGGAGATGCTCGACGAGTCCTACGTGGACGAGGTCGTCATGGTCGAGGAGTCGGACACGATCCGCGCCTGTCACCGGCTGGCCCGCCGCGGGTTCCTGTTCGGCGGGTCCACCGGCACGGTGGTCAGCGGGGCGGCGAGCTGGCTGGCCCGCAACGGGAACCCCGACGTCACCGCCGTCGCCATCGCCCCGGACCTGGGCGAGCGCTACCTCGACACCGTCTACCAGACCAACTGGCTGGAGGACCTCTTCGGCAAGGACGTGCTGGCCCCGGCCCAGGCCGCCCAGCCGGTGCCGGAGAGCCTGTCGCCACCGGCCGAGACGGGCGCCGACCCCGGTGGCGGCACCCTGATCACCTCGCGGCCGGACGCCGACGTCGTCCAGCTGCCCCTGCCGCGGTCGGGGAGCTGACGTGCTGGGACACCCCGTGGACCTGGTCTCCGCCGGCGCGGGCGCCCCCGCGCCGGCGGCCGACCCCGTCATCACCGGCTACACCGCGGTGCTCGCCGAGGTGCTGCAGGTGGAGTCCGTCGACCCGGA
>DASQXT010000350.1:0-7084 GCA_035639575.1 Geodermatophilus sp. | reverse complement strand
GCGGTGCCACCGCCGCACGGACCGGCAGCCCGGCCGCCGGCGCTCCGCGTGCGGCTGTGCCCGCAGCCCAGGGGAGCCGCGCCGCCGGGGCCGGCCGCGCCGCCGCGGTCCCCGCCCGCCCGGTGCCGGTCCCGGTCGCCGGTGGCGCCCGTCCCGCGCCGTCCGCCGATCGTCCCGCGCCGTCGGCGCCCCGGCCCGCGCCGTCCGCCGGTCGCCCGCGGCCGACCCCGTCCGCGGACCGGCGGCCCGCGGAGCCCGCGCCGCAGACCCGCATGCGGCTGCCGGTACCCCCGTCCGCGGCCGCGGCGCCGGCCGCGCCGGCTGCCCCCCGCACCACCGTCGCCCCGTTCCAGGCGGTGCCCACGCCCGAACCGGCCGACGACCCGGCGCCGACCCCGGCCGGCCGCCCGGCGGAGACACCCCGCCGCCGTGCCGCGGACCGGGTCCGCCCGGTGCCGGCCGACGTGGCGTCGGCCGGCACCGCGATGACGACGGGCTCCCCGGCCGCGGTCCGCCCCGACGACGAGCTCGCCTGGTCCCCCGGCCGGCCGCCGGCCGCCGCGTCGTCCCCCGGTGCCGCCCCGGGGTACCGCGACTGGACCAGCCCCTCCCGGACCCGCGACGAGCCCCCGCCCGCGCCGCCGGCCACCGAGGCGATCCCCGACCGCACGCCCGCCGGCTCGTCCCGCGCGGCCGTGCCCTCGACCGAGGCCATCCCCGACCGGACGCCCGGCCACGACGACGACCGGTACGACGACGCGGACCGGGACGAGGACCGCGACGACGACGACCGGTACGAGGACGACGACCGGCCGGACGACCGCGAGGACCACCGCGGCCCCGACACCGACAGCTCCACCGGCGTCGTCGGGGGCCGCGCCGCGTTCCGTGCGGAGCGCCAGGCCGCCGAGGCCGAGCGGCTGCGCGCCGTCCGCGCCGCCCGCCAGGAGGAGCGGCGCACCACCGGGGTGCGCCGCGCCGCGGTCGCCCTGCTGGCCGTCGCCGTCGTCGCCCTCGTGGTGCTCGGCGTCTACTCCTTCACCTCGCCCGAGGCCCAGGAGGCCGCGCGGGACACCCCGACCGAGCCCAGCGCGACGGCGCCGGCCCCCGCCGTGCCGAGCTCGGCCCTGCCGCCGCTGGAGGTCCAGCCGCTGCCGCCGGTCGACGCCGCGCCCGCCACGCCGGTGCGCGTGCCGGTGACCGTGCTCAACGCCACGGGGGTCTCCGGCCTGGCGGGGGACATCGCCGCGCAGCTGACCTCCGGGGGCTGGGAGTCCGCGGGCGTCGGGCAGTACGGCGGCGCCGACGTCGCGACGACGACCGTCTACTACACCAACGGCGACCAGGCCCAGTACGACGCCGCGGTCCAGCTCGTCCAGCAGTTCCCGCAGATCAGCGGCCCGGCGCTGCGCTTCTTCGAGGTCCCGGACGTCGCGACGCCCGGTCTCGTCGTCGTCACCACCGGCGAGTGGCTGCCCTGACCGGTTCGGCCCGTCTCCGGAACCACCGGGCGCGGCCACGCGTTGGCGGCTCCGTGCGTCCCGTTCGCGGGCCCGTGCGTCCCCGCCCGCGTCCCGGCGCCCGCGCGACGTCCGCCGCCCTGCTCCTGCTGCTCACCCTGGCCGTGGCCGGGCTGCTGCCCGTCGTCCCGGCCGCGGCGGCCGAGGACGTCACGACCGAGGAGGCGCGGGTCCCCGTCGGCTCGGGACCGGACGCCGCCGAGCTCGACACCACCCTGTACGTGCCCGCCTCCGCGACGGCCGACGAGCCCGCGGCGGCGGTCGTGCTCGCCCACGGCTTCGGCGGCAGCAAGGACTCGGTCGCCGACGACGCCCGCGACCTGGCCGGCCGCGGCTACGTCGTCCTCACCTACTCGGCCCGCGGCTTCGGGAAGAGCACCGGCCGGATCGGGCTGGACGACCCGCGGTTCGAGGTGGCCGACCTGTCCGCGCTGCTCGACCTGCTCGCGGCGCGCGACGACGTCCTGCTCGACGGCGAGGGCGATCCGCGGGTCGGCGTCGCCGGCGCCTCCTACGGCGGGGCCCTGGCGCTGCTCGGCGCCGGTCAGGACGACCGCATCGACGCGATCGCCCCGCAGATCACCTGGAACTCGCTGACCGCCGCGCTGTTCCCCTCGCAGGTCGGCGAGCCGGCCGCCGGCACCGTCGCGGCCACCCCGCAGGCGGCCGACGGCGGGGTCTACAAGCGGCTGTGGTCGGGCCTGTTCTTCGGCGTCGGGTCGGCGCCCACGGGCGGGCCGCTCGGCGCACTCGGCGGCGGGGACGGCGACGGCGGCGGGGACGGCGACGGAGCCCCTGCGGCCGGCGGGCCGCCCGCGGGCCTCCCCGCCCACCTCGGGTCGATCGACCCGGCGACGGTGGACCCGCAGGCGGTCGAGCAGCTGCTGACCTGCGGCCGCTTCACCGCCGAGGTCTGCGCGGCGTACCAGTCCGCGGCGTCCACCGGCACCCTCACCCCCCAGATCGCCGCCGTGCTCGACCGCAGCAGCCCGGCCGCGGTGCTCGACCGCATCCACGCCCCCACCCTGCTGGTGCAGGGCACCCAGGACTCGCTGTTCGGCCTGGGCCAGGCCGACGCCAACGCCCGCGGCATCGCCGCCGCCGGCACCCCGGTGAAGGTCGTCTGGTACGCCGGCGGCCACGACACGCAGGCCTCCGAGCGCACCACCGAGCAGCTGCGCGAGCAGGTCGCCGGCTGGTTCGACTGGTACCTGCGGGGCCGCGGCGAGGACCCCGGCACCGGCTTCCAGTTCCCGGCCCCGACCGGCGTGACCGCGACCGTCGGGACCGTGCAGGGCGGCAACCGCACCGTGACCGCGCCGGCGTACCCGGGCCTGGCCGGCACCGAGCCCGCGCAGCGCGAGACGATCGCCGTCGACGGCCCGCTGCAGCCGGTCGTCACGCCCGCCGGCGGGACGCCGGCCGCGATCACCGTCGTCCCGGGGCTGGGCTCGCTGGCCTCGGCGCTGGCGGGGCAGTCGTTCGAGATCCCCGGCCAGTTCGCCGCCTTCGAGAGCCAACCGCTGGACGAGGCGGTGGAGGTCGTCGGCGCCTCGACGATCGACCTCGACGTCGCTTCGCCGGGCGGCTCGGCGACGCTGTTCGCCAAGCTCTACGACGTCGCCCCCGACGGGACGGCGACGCTGCCGTCGGGCCTGGTCGCCCCGCTGGCGCTCACCGGCCTGTCCGCCGACCCGACCGCGCCGACGCGGGTCAGCGTGACGCTGCCGGGGATCGTGCACCGCTTCGAGGCCGGGCACACGATGCGCGTGGTGGTCTCCTCGACCGACCAGGCGTTCGCGCTGCCGGCCGAGGCCGCCGTCTACTCCGTCGCGCTGGCCGGGGGTGGGGACACCGCCGCCCTCGCCGTCCCGGAGGTCGGCGGGCGCACCGAGGCCACCGGCGGCACCTCCCGCTGGTGGGTGCTGCTCGGCGTCGTGGTGGCGCTGGGCCTGCTCGGCTGGCTGGCCGCGCTGCTGTGGGGACGGCGCCGCCGCCGGCGGGTGTCGGTGGTCGAGCCCGACGGCGAGGACGTGCCGCTGCGCTTCACCGGTGTCTCCAAGGCCTACAGGGACGGCTTCGTCGCCGTCCGGGACCTCTCCTTCGAGGTGCGCCGCGGTCAGGTCCTCGGCCTGCTCGGCCCCAACGGCGCGGGCAAGACGACGTCGCTGCGCATGCTCATGGGGCTGATCCGGCCGACCGAGGGGCGGATCACCGTCTTCGGCCACGAGATCCGCCCGGGCGCGCCGGTGCTGTCCCGGCTCGGGTCGTTCGTCGAGGGCACCGGGCTGATGCCGCACCTGTCCGGCCGCGACAACCTGCGGCTGTACTGGGCCGCCACCGGCCGCCCCGCCGGGGACGCGCACATGGCGGAGGCCATCGAGGTCGCCGGTCTCGGGACCGCGATCGACCGGCCGGTGCGCCGCTACAGCCAGGGCATGCGCCAGCGGGTCGCGATCGCCCAGGCGATGCTGGGCCTGCCCGACCTGCTGGTGCTCGACGAGCCGACCAACGGGCTGGACCCGCCCCAGATCCACGCCATGCGCGAGGTGCTGCGCTCCTACGCCGCGACCGGCCGCACGGTGATCGTCTCCAGCCACCTGCTGAGCGAGATCGAGCAGACCTGCAGCCACGTCGTCGTCATGGCCAAGGGGCAGAAGATCGCCCAGGGCACGGTCGAGGAGATCGTCGGCACCGGCGGGTCGGTGCTGGTCGGCCTGGCCGACGACGCCGACACCGAGCGGGCGGCCGCCGTCCTCACCGGGCTGCCGGGGGTGACGGTGGAGCGCACCGACGAGGGGCTGGCCGCCGACCTCGACGGCACCGGCCGGGCCCGGGCCCTGCAGGCGCTGGTGGCGGCCGGCATCGCGGTGGACGCCTTCACGCCGCGCCGGCGGCTGGAGGACGCGTTCCTGGCACTGGTGGGGGAGGGGTCGTGAGTACCGCCGAGCACGTGCAGCCGACCGGGGCGGTCGCCGGCTACCGGCCCGAGCGCACGCTGCGGCTGTCGGTCGAGCTGCGGCGGCAGTTCAAGCGCCGGCGCACCCTCGGCGTCCTGGTGCTGATGGTGGCGCTGCCGCTGATCCTCATCGCCGCCCTGCAGCTGGGCGGCACCGAGGAGGCCGAGCAGAACAGCCGGATCAACCTCGTCGACGTCGCCACCGCCGGCGGGCTGAACTTCACGCTGTTCGTGCTGTTCGCGACGACGAGCTTCTTCCTGGTCGTCGTCTACGCGCTGTTCTTCGGCGACACGGTGGCCAGCGAGGCCCAGTGGGGGTCGCTGCGTTACACGCTGGCCACCCCGGTGCCGCGGATGCGGCTGCTCCGGCAGAAGTGGCTGGCCGCGCTGGTGCTGTCGGTGGGCGCGCTGGTCACCCTCGTGCTCACCGCGCTGCTCGCCGGCGGCATCGCGTTCGGCTTCGACGCCGTCCAGACACCGGTCGGCGTCACGCTGAGCCAGGGGGAGGGGCTGCTGCGGCTGGCCGGGATGGTCGGCTACCTCGCCGTCCACCTGCTGGTCGTCGGCACGCTGGCGTTCTGGCTGTCCACCGTGACCGACGCGCCGCTGGCCGCGGTCGGCGGGGCGGTGTTCACGATGTTCGTCTTCGCGATCCTCGACCAGGTCGAGCAGCTGGGGTCCATCCGCGACTTCTTCCCGACCGCGCAGGAGTTCGCCTGGACCGACCTGCTGCAGACCTCCGTCGACTCCGGCGACCTGTTCCGCGGCGTCGTCCAGTCGCTGGTCTACGCGGTGGTGTTCACGGCGCTGGGCTTCCGGCACTTCTCCCGCCGCGACGTGACGTCCTAGAGGCTCGCGCGAACGGCCTGGGCCCAGCCCTCACCCATCGGCGCGTCGGTCACCGACACGTTGGGGACGGCGGCCAGCAGGTCGGCCATCCCGTCGACGGTGGCCCCGTTCACGGTGATCCACAGCCGGTCGACCGCCGGCGCCATCTCCAGGTCGCTGACGCTGTCGCCGATGGCCACGGCGTCCGCCGGGGTCAGTCCGCGCCGCTCGAGGTCCCAGGCGATCGCCGCGCCCTTCGTGATCCCGCGCGGCATCAGGTGGTAGATCCGCGCCGGTGCCTCGGCGGGTGCCAGCGTCGTGCGGGCCGTGCGCGGCAGCGCCCCGTTGTCCTTGAGGGTGAGCCAGCCCAGCCCCCGCTCGGCGAGCCAGGCGTCCACCGACAGCGGGTCGAGGCGGCCGCGCAGCAGCGCGTCGGTCTGGTGGGTGGTGTGCCACGGCGCGTGCCACTCGACCTGCTCGGGGTGCTCCGCGACCAGGGCGTCGACCACCCCGAGCTCGGCCATCACCGCCATCGGCGTGCGCCCCGCGTACTCCTCGGGCAGCTCGCCGGTCAGCTGGTGGGTCTGCCGGGCGGCGTCCCAGCTGATCGTGGCGCCCAGCTCGGCGATGGCGCCGTCCGCGGCGAAGATCCGGGCCGCCTCGACCACCTGCTCGAAGGTGCGGCCGCTGACCAGCACGAGCACCACGCCGGCGCGGTGCAGCTCGAGCAGGGTGGCCGCCGGCTCGGCGGTCAGCCGGCGTCCCTCGGTGTGCCAGAAGGAGCCGCGTGGGCCGACCATCGTGCCGTCGAGGTCGGTGTAGACGACGCGCGTGCTCACCGGCACATCCTGGCCCGGCCTCCTGTGACGTCGGAGACGTGGGTAGAGTCCTGGGCGTTCCACTCATCCAGAGGGGCAGAGGGACACGGCCCGACGAAGCCCCGGCAACCGCCGCACCGCGCGTCAGCGCAGCGGAAGGGTGCCAATTCCGTCCCGCGCGGCTCGACGGCCCGACGCGGGGAAGATGAGGAGGTAGTCGTCGCATGACCCTGACCGCTCCCGGTTCTGTCCAGGCCGACTCCAGCGCGGGCGGCCCCGTCCCGCCGTCCCCGGCCCGCGGGCTCGTCTGCCGCAACTGCGGCGCCACCTTCGGCCTCATCGCCGAGCACGCCTGTGCCGAGTGCTTCGGCCCGCTGGAGGTCGACTACGACCCCGAGCTGATGCGGGCGGTCACCCGCGAGCAGATCGAGGCCGGCCCCCAGAACATCTGGCGCTACGCCGCGCTGCTCCCGGTGGGCCAGGACCCGGCCGATCGCGTCACCCTCGACCCGGGCCTGACCCCGCTGGTGCGCGCCGACCGGCTGGCCGCCGAGCTGGGCCTCACCGGTGGGCTGTGGGTCAAGGACGACTCGGCCAACCCCACCCACTCCTTCAAGGACCGCGTGGTCAGCCTCGCCGCCACCGCGGCCAAGCGGCTGGGCTACACCAAGATCGCCGCCGCCTCGACCGGCAACCTGGCCAACTCGGTCGCCGCCCACGCCGCCCGCGTCGGCCTGCCCTCGTTCGTCTTCATCCCGTCGGACCTCGAGCCGGGCAAGGTCGTGCAGTCGGCCATCTACGGGCAGACGCTGGTCGCCGTCGACGGCTCCTACGACGACGTCAACCGGCTGACCAGCGAGCTCGCCGAGACCGACGAGTTCGAGGACACCGCCTTCGTCAACCAGAACGTGCGGCCCTACTACGCCGAGGGCTCCAAGACGATGGGCTACGAGATCGCC